>SCTA01000022.1 GCA_004322275.1 bacterium | reverse complement strand
TTTCAACGTCGAACTGCGAAATCTGATCCATCCGCATACTTCCGAAAATCGGCTCTAAATGCCTCTGGTAGCTGTACACGTCCATTTCCCATGAGGACTTGTTCTCCATAGCCCAGGGGAGGTATCGCTTCCAAATTTGGGCAAGGGTGGGCGCGGGCGTCTTCTTTTGGAGATTGTGCTCCTCTTTGGCTATGTCCACCTTGAGCTTGGCTTCGATCTCCCTAGCCGCCTCAAGGTTGCCTATGGTGCGCGTCACCTTCCGGCCTCCCATGCGCAGCACGACCTTGTAGAGCCTTCCCTTTCTCGGAAACTCCATCCCGCAGCCCGGACAAGTCTTTGCCGTGAGCTTTGCTTCGGCCTTGCACTCGCACCTGATTAGAATCGCCATTTTCTCTTCTCCGTTTTGCCTTTCCGGTCAATTCTGGGGGGACAATAGGGGGACAACCGGGCGGCAAAAGCGTCAAAATAACGATATAGCCATACTAAATCGTAATGCAACAACAAATTGAAATTACTACGAAATACAAAGATTAGCAAGGCAGGGCAAAGCGGTTTTTTACGATTCAGGGTCTGGTGGGTTAACCCCCGTGCTGGTTCGAGTCCAGTCTTCGGCACCATACTAAAAAGGCCGTCCAAAGGGACGGCTTTTTTAGTATGCGGGGAGGGGGGGACTGGCGAGAACCAGCACCTAAAAGCGAGCGAATAGCGAGCGCTACCAGGCAATCTCGAAAAGAATTTTCACGGCGCGAAGCAAAAGAGCGCCGGGCTCGTACCGGCGCTAACAGCGGAATAATTTTTCGTGAGCGAAAGCTCGCCGAAAAATTCGAGGCCAGTCCTCGGCGCCATTTAAACATAAAGGCCACCCCTTGCGGGTGGCCTTTCTTGTTCTTCGTCCGCTAGTTTGGCCGATCCTCTGGCCGATCTTTTTTATCCCATAATTGCTTGTATATTAAGACGTTTATGAAATAATACGCCTTTGCGATTGCATGCGTTTTGGCCGATCTTTTTGGCCTCTGGAGCACGGGCAGAAGCATCCCGGCTGAGTGGAACGCCGAAGAGTCGCTACGCTCTCGGGCTCGCCCATGAGCAAGGTCATCTTGGCTCATGGGCTCGAAGGTAGGGTTTTTACACGTATTCTATTTGCAAACAAACTACCTTCGAGTCCAAAAACATTGTATCACCTCGTTTTTGGACGAGCCTTCACTTCGTCTTCTCCTTCGGGGCCCGTACGCGGCGCAACGAGTGGAGGCGTCGGGCCGGCGCGGGGTCTTAGCGAGCCTTGGCGAGCGGGTGCCCCGTACGGCCCAGCCGGAACGAAGTGGTCGCGCTTTTTCAAAGCGCGAGCGACGAGTCCGGGCCGATTTCTTGGGTACTTCTTTCTAAAAGAAGTACCTGGGGTGCGGGGCGAAGCCCGGCAAGCTGTAAAAGTGCGAAGCACACAAAAGTAACAAGTCCGCCTGCTTCAAATCCTCCTGTAAACCAAAAAATAGCAGGAACAAAAAAGCATACCAATATGCGGATAATTTAACGTCTGCCTGTATAATGGGTTGCTTTCGCCGTGAGATCCAGAGGGGGGAAACGAAAAAATGATCTGGTGACGCGGATTTTTGATCGTGCGATCTTTCTTTGGATCGAGTATCTTGCCATATCTTTCGGCCATGGTTTTAAGGGGCGAAATTCGCCAAGAGGCTAGGCTTAGAGTGTGTGGCATCAAGAAAAGGTTTAAATAGGAGAAGATATGAACAGTCTCGGAGAATTGACGAGAGAAGAGCTCTTTTGCGTAATAACTAAATTGAGGTCTGTTTTGATCAAGGATAATGTAATGTTGTCTGCAATAAGCAAATTAAACCGCCATCAGGAATTAAGATATGAATGCCGTGTTCCAACTAATGAGGCTTTGTCACTGGAAAATGTGAGGGGCATTTTTACCGCTGAGAGAAAATTTTTCCCGGAGGATGCAGGGCAGGTTGTGGTATATCTTTTTTCAGACCCTTACCGAGCGCCCGACTATGTTGAACTTGATGTTGAAATCTACGGGCACGAAGGAAGAGAATGCCTTCCGATCTTTTACATCGAGTTCACGGAAGAAACACGAAAGCTTGCCTCTTTCAGCTTTAAGGAAGTTGGATGGGTTGGACCTTCTCTTATAAGATCGCTTTTTAAAGAAAAGCTTTTGAAAATAATGGCGGAAATGGGTATGCACATTTATGTAAATCCGGGGTATTTGACTGAGATGAAGCTTGACCCGCTGAACGGTGCAGAAGATATGCCTGTTTACGCCGAGCCAAAATGAGGCAAACCGGTGTTAACATGTTTTGACCGGAAATTAGCCGACGCATACACCAGCAATTCGCAGAAAATCCGGGTTCTTTCCGAGGCTTGGGTTTCAAGTGAAATCTACTGCCCTAATTGCGGAACGGGCGTAGACAGCCACAGGAACAATCGCCCCGTGGCGGATTTTTACTGTGCGAAATGTTCCGAGGATTTTGAGCTTAAGAGCAAGAAAAACTCATCGGGGTCCAGGATAGTTGACGGCGCTTACGACACGATGATCAAAAGATTGCAGGGCGATGATAACCCGAACTTTTTCTTGCTGAATTACAGCCCTGTTAACTACGAAGTATTGAATTTCGCTGTGGTTCCGAAGCACTTCTTCACGCCGGAGATAATAGAAAAGAGAAAGCCTCTTTCGCCGGCTGCCAAAAGAGGAGCGTGGGTCGGGTGCAACATACTGATAAACAATATTCCCCATGCCGGAAAGATTTTCTACGTCAAGGACAGGCAAATCCAGCCAACGGAAAAAGTTCTTGAAAACTGGAAGAAAACCCTGTTTTTGCGCGATGAAAAAGAGACCAAGGGCTGGATTGTCGATGTGATGAACTGCTTAGACAAAATCGACAAAACCGAATTCAATTTGCAGGATGTGTATTCCTACGAATTGTTTTTGCAGCAAAAACACCCGGACAACCGGCACGTAAAAGACAAAATAAGGCAGCAACTGCAATTTCTGAGAGACAAAGGGTATCTTGAGTTCGTTTCAAAGGGCAGTTACAGGCTCATATGAACGAAGGAAGTCAAATGCAGATTATAACAAACTCCGATTGGGCAAATGCCATTGCTCTGAGGTTATCAGATGAATGGTTTGGAAAAGAGGATTTCCCGGAGGACGCGCATGTTTTAAGAAGGATACTGGCCGACCTGCTTACAAAATCACCCATGATGTGCGAAAGACTGATTGGGACTGGCATAATCGAAGAAGATTATTTTGAAGAATTAGGTTGATTATGTCCTGTAACCCTCCCCGCTTGGGCGATCCCGCAAGGGTGCTTGAAATTACTCTCGGGTGTCCGCCGGGGGAGATCGCCGAGAACGTGATTCTCACTCCCTTCATGCACCTCAAGTCCTTTTCGCGCCATGTGGAGGAGGCGTCTATCGTTCCGCTTTCGCCGCCGTTTTTCTTTCAGGGGTTCACGGCGGTCTTCAAGGGTATGCGCGTCACGGTGATTCGCACCGGGGTGGGGCCTTCGCGGGTGGGCGACTGCATCTCCTTTCTTTCCCTTTCCGGAGCCAGAAACCTTCTCTTCGCGGGCGCGGTGGGGTCGCTGCGCTCCGGCTGGGCGCTGGGGGATTTCTTCCTGCCGCTGACCGCCGCCGACGGCGAGGGGTACACGCGCTACCTCGGCAGGGATTTCGGAGAGCTGGTGGACGAGGCCGCGGAGATTCCCTGTTCCGGCGGGCTGGAGGGCGCGCTCAGAGAGACGCTACGGGAGCGGGGAATAGCGCCGAGGGAGGGAAGGGTCTTCACCATCGGCTCGATTGCAGCCGAAGCGCCGGAAAACCTCCGGCTGCTCCGCGAGCGGGGCTTCGACGCGCTGGAGATGGAGCTTTCCGCCTTTTTTTCCGCCGCCCGCCACCACTCCCTTCCGGGGGCGGCGCTGACTTACATCAGCGACCTCCCCCTCGAATCCTCCCTCTGGGAGAAGAAATCCCCGGAAGAGGAGAGGGCGCTCAGGGAAGCCTACGGGCTTTTGCCCGAGCTCGCCCTCGGGTTTTTCGCGGAGCTAAAATGAGAGCGAGAAGGGACTGTCTGAAGTGCCTCCTGTGCCTGGCCGAAAAGGCCTCCGCCGAGGCGTGCGCGGACCTTCCCGCACTCCTGGAGACGGTGAGGGCGCAGACCGCCGAGTATGTGCGGATTCAGTTCAGCGAGGGCGAGAGCGTACCCACGCGGGTCGCCACCGGGTTTTTGCGGCTGTCGAAGGAGCTGACAGGAAATCCCGACCCCTTCCGCCGCTTCAAGGAGCGCGAGTTCGCCATGAGCGCGAAAGCTCTCCCCCTCGTCGCCGGAAAGTGCGGCGGCGACCTTGAGGGCAGGCTCAAGCTGGCCGCGATGGGGAACCGGCTGGATTATTTCCGCCCCTTCGAGGAGGTGGAGCGCGAATGGCGCGAGTTCGATTTCTCCTTCGCCAGCCTCGACCTTCGCGAGTTTGAAAACGCGCTTGAAACCGCCCGGAAGATTTTAATCTTAGCCGACAACAGCGGCGAGGCGCTCTTCGACCTTCCCCTCATCGAGTTTTTCGAGCGCGCCGGTTTCGAGGTCTCCTACTGCGTGAAGGGAGAGCCCTCCCAGAACGACCTCACGCGGGAGGGCGCGGAGCGCTTCGGCCTCCATATCGAAAACCTCGTGGACACCGGCAGCGACTGCGTCGGCGTCGAGCCCCCCTTTTCCGGCGAGGAGTTTCACGCGGCGTGGAAAAACGCCGACGTAATCGTCGCCAAGGGGATGGCGAACCTCGAAACCCTCACCGAATACCCCGAATTTATCTCGAAAAAGCCGGTATTTTTCCTCCTCTGCGCCAAGTGCGACCCCGTAGCCTCCTGGCTCGGAGTCGAAAGGGGAAGCGTGGTCTTCGTCAGCGGAACGGGAATGGTTGAATGACCGGAGAAATGGTTACTGTTGTAAAGAACATAGAGATAAGCGGCGAGTGGACGGGGCTGACCGTGCTGGAGGCTGTGCGGAGGGTCTTTCCTGAGCTTTCGCCCCGCGAAATCTTCAAGAAGGCGAGGACGGGGGAGATAAAGAAAGGCGGGCGGCCCGCCGACCCGCTCGGGAAGGTCGTCGGAGGCGATATCGTCTCCGTGGCGGTTCTTCGGCCCCAAAAACCCTCGACGAAGCCGGTTCTCAAAGAAAACGAAGCTGTTTCGACCCCGGCGGGCCCCTTTACCGTGGTGCGCGAGGACGAAGACCTCCTCGTCGTCTCCAAGCCCCCCGGCTGCGCCAGCCACCCTGCCCTTCGCCGCAGCGGCGACACCCTCATAGAGCGCGTCCGCCACTATCTGGGGACGAAGGTGGAGGACGAATTCCAGCCCGCGCTGGCGAACCGCCTCGACATAGAGACCAGCGGCCTCGTGCTCATCGGCAAGAACCCGAGGGCGCAGAGAAAGCTCGGCTTTCACCTTCAGCAGAAGCGCTTCTCCAAAAAATATCTGGCGCTGGCCGCGGGAAGGCTGGAGTGCGACGAAGGCAGGATCGAGGCGGAGCTGGAAAAGCGGCCCGACTCCAGGGACTACGCGAAACTGGGCCCGGCCTGCCTCGAACTCGAACCGAAGATTCAAAGCGCGCTTACCCTGTACCGGGTGCTGGGGAGGGCTGCCCACCCTCTTTCGGCCACCCTCGTCGAGATCGAGCTTTTGACCGGAAGAAACCATCAGATACGGCGGCACTTCGCCCATCTCGGACACCCGGTGGCGCTTGATTCGAGGTACGGCGACAGGGGATTCAACAGAGAGGTCGCGGAAGTTTCGGGGCTTTCGAGGATGTTTCTGCACGCTTTTTACGTGGGGATGGAGCACCCGGCGACGGGGGAGAGGCTGGAGATTTTTTCCGACCTTCCGAGGGAGCTTCGGGAGTGCCTCACGGTTTTCGGGCTCGCAGGAGCCCTTCCCGCAAGAATCACTTCATCTGCGCGTTAACCCGCTTCACCCATTCATCTATGAAGACGGCGTCCTCCTCGGGAAGATCGAGGAACCGAAGGCCGAAGCCAGCCGAGCAGAAGGACCCCTGCCGGTAGGGGCGCGCCCACATGACCTCGGCCCGGCAGACGAAGCGGCGGGAGGCGTCCCCCGGAAGGGTGAACTCCACCGCGTAGGTTTCTCCGGGGCTCCGGAGTTTTGTGGAGGAGATGAAGAGGCCGCTGCGGGAGACGTTGGTCGCGTAGCCGAAAAAGATCTCGTTGCCGTAATGCAGCTTCGCTTTCTTAACGACGACGGGGCTGCGCGGGTAAGCCCTGCGGTCCGCTTCGCTTATGCAGGTGTCGGGCGGTAGCTTTTCCATCTGGTTGCTCTCCTCGGTCAGGGAGAATCAGATTATCCCAATTGAAAAGAAGTGATAAGCAAAAACATTTCTCACTTCCCGCAGCGCAGGACTTCCCTTGCGGTTTCCTCGTAGGGAGCGCCGTCCATCCCCTGCCCCCGGGCTTTCTCCACGGCTTCTCCCGCCAGCCTCTCCGCTTCGGCGCAGCGCCCCTCCCCGGAAGCGATGAGGGCGAGATTGTTGAGGATTTCCGGGCGGTCCGGCGAGAGGCCGAGCGCAATTTCAAATTCCCCTTTGGCTCCGGCAAAATCCCCGGACCCGGCGAGAGAGTTGCCGAGGGCGAAATGGCCGAGCCAGCTCCCCGGGAACCTTTTCGTGAAATTTTCATACCCCCGCCGGGCTTCCGGCTTTTTGCCCGCGCTTTCGAGGGCGCCGAGAGCCTCCAGCAGCGCGGTCGGCGGAGCCGAAACCGGCAGTTCGCCCGGGGGAAGCGCGAGAACCGCAACCTCCCCGGAACGCTCGAAGGTTCTCGAAAAAGTCGAGAGAGAATTTAACCGCGCTTCCCGCTTTCCCTCGTAGAGGAGAATCTCCCCCCGCCCCAGGTCGTACCCTCCCGCGACGCTGTAATGGTAAACCGTGTAGAAGGAGAGGCCGCGGTTCTCCAGCACCAGCACCGGCTTGCCGGAAGCTATCTCTTCGAGGACTTCTCTCAGCCCGCCTGTAAGGGAGTAGGCGAGATAGCCGCGAAGGCGAATCTCCCTTGCGATGTCGAAAAGGAAGGTTCCCTCCTTGCCGGGGGTGTAGAGGAGGGGGCAGAGGAAATCCGGGGTAATCTCCGGCTCACCTGCCCAGCGAAGCAGGGTCGCGAGGGCCGAGGGGCCGCAGAGGTGTTCCTTTTGCTCGAAGGGAACGAGATCGGGTATACCGGCCCTTTCGGGGAGGGACGAATTTTTGAGGTAAGAAAGATTTGCGGCGCACCCCGCGAGGAGGAGCGCCGCAAAGAGGCAGACAAGCTTTGAGAGGCGTTTTGCGCGCCTGACGGTATTTTTACCTGCGCCCATGATTGACGAAGGAAAATACGTGCGTCAGTCCGATTATGTCGGTGATCAGAAGGACTATGAAGATGAAGAGACACGCGCCGATGAGCGTGCCAACTCCGTCGCCTCCGGCGGGAAGGGAGCCTATCTTTTCAAGGGCCGTCTTCGCCTCGGCGTCGGTCATCCCGTTCACCCGGCGAAGCGCTTCTTCCGGGTCCACTCCCAGGGAGGTTATCTGTTTTTGCACGTCGTCTCTCTCCACGAAAGAGACGAGGCGCGCCTTCGGGGATCCGAGGGCTTCCCCGGTGCCTACCCAGGCCGCCATTGCGGGGGAGGAGGGCAGGAAGATGAAGAGGTAGGCCAGAAGTACGGCCAAGCTTATGGATTTCAGGCTTGTCCTTGATTTCGACATGGCTGCTCCTTTGTATTTTTTATGTTTTCCGACACTATGCATTCTAATGCGGCAAACGCCGGAAGACAAAAAAACTTTACAAAGAACCCGAAGGCGGGATAAATACCGGCGCGTAAAGGACCGGGAAAAGCGTTCAAGGAGATGAAAAAAATGGCTGAAGCGTCGGATCTCAAGAGAGGAATGATAGTAAATTTCGGAGAGGCCCCCTGCAGGCTGCTGGAGATCGCCTTCCACTCCCCCTCCGCGAGGGGCGCCAGCCTCCGGGTAAAGATACGCTACCGCAACCTCCTCACCGGACAGGTTCTCGACAAGAATCTCAAGGGTGACGACCGGGTGGAAATGGCGGATTTCGAGCGCCGGAAGGGTCAGTTCCTCTACTCCTCCCAGGAGGGGGGCGTCTTCATGGACATGGAGAATTACGAGCAGTTCGAGGTCGGCGGGGAGCTCTTCGATTCGATAAAGGGGTATCTCCTCGACGGGCAGGAGGTTCAACTCGGGCTTTACGTCGGCAAGGTGGTGTCCATCGACCCGCCGCAGACCGTCGAGCTTAAGGTAGTCAGAACCGCCCCCGCCCTTCGCAACGCCACGGCGACCTCCCAGACCAAAGAGGCCGAACTCGAAACCGGCCTCGTGTTACAGGTGCCTCCCTATCTGGAGGAGGGGGAGAAGGTCAAGATAGATACACGCGACGGGCATTTTGTCTCCCGCGCTTAGGTGAGCCCTTGTGCCGTCGCATCCTTTCCGCCCCCGGCGTCGTCATGTCCTCGCTCAAGGGTTCGCCGTAGCGCTGCTACTGTCTCACCCTCTCTCTGCGGGATTCCTCGCCGGGAACGGAAAGCCGCGCCGGGGAAAGCTTCTGGCGGATAGCGCGGCGCTTTAAACCCGCATCCCAAAGCCTGAAAGCGAAACGGCATCCCATAAAAACAAAAGCGGGCGAAGGGTTACTCCTCCGCCCGCTTTTGCATTTTGAATAATGAGTTATCTGGACAGAATTTTCTTGAGGTCCTTTGCTGCTCCCTCGTAGCCGTCCAGAACCTTTTCCACGTCCGTCTCGGAATGGGCGGTGCACACCGAGCCGCCGCCGTGGACGGAAAAGACCCCGTGGTTCAGCAGTGATATCTTCATCTCCCTGTCGGGCATTTTCGCCAGGGTCTTCTCGGCTATATCGGCGGGCGAGCGGAGCGTCCCGGCGCAGGATTTGTCTTTCAGGATGTGGGTCATGAAGAGGCTTCCCTTGCCGGTGCATTCCGCCGGAACTCCCGCGGAATCGAAGCGCTCGGTTATTCCCTTCCTCAGCTTTTCACCCTTTGCGGCGAGGGATGAGTAAATGCCGCCCGCCTGCGTCCTGAGGACGTCGAGGGTGGCGAGGCCCGCAGCCATCGTAACCGGGTTGGCGGAAAAGGTGCCTCCCCCTACGAGGACGGGCCTGCCGGGTCGCGCCGCGCTCTTGGGGTTCGCCAGCTCCATGATGTCGGCCCTTCCCCCGTAGAGGCCGATGGGGAAGCCGCCGCCGACGATCTTGCCGAGGGTCACGAGGTCGGGGCGCACTCCGTATTCGTCGGCCAGGATTCCGTAGCGGAACCTAAAACCGGTGATTATCTCGTCGAAGATGAGGACAGCGCCGATGTCGTCGCAGGCCTGGCGCAGAAACTTCAAATATTCCGGGTCGGCGGGGATGAACCCTCCCGCGCCCAGCATCGGCTCTACTATAATGGCGGCGGTGTGGCCCTGATGGACCTCGATGACCTTTTTGCTGGCCTCGATGTCGTTGAACTGCAGATGGGCGACGCCCTGCCTGTCGGGTTCGGGAAGTCCCGCGCCCTCCGGCTCCCCGAAGGGGTGTTTTACGGCGAAGCTGAGGTCGGTCGAAGCCCCGTGCCACCCCCCGGCGACCTTCAACACCCAGCCCTTGCCGGTGAAAGCCCTGGCGAGGCGCACGGCGTACATCGTCGCCTCGGTGCCGGTGCAGCAAAAGCGGAGCTTGCGGATGGCGGGAGCGGCCAGCATTATTTCGTCGGCCAGCCTCACCTCTTTTTCGTGGGGCATTCCCCAGTGCCACCCCCCGTCGAGGGCGTTGACCACGGCGTTTTTCACCGTCGCGAAGTTGTGGCCGAAGATCATCGTAAAGTGGCCCATCCACAGATCGACGATGTCCCTGCCGTCCACGTCGGTTATAATCCCTCCGACGGCCCTTCTCGGGTATATTGGATAGGGATCGAAGAGGCGGAGGTTGTGGCATATTCCGCCGGGGAAGAGGTGGATGGCGTGGTTGTGGAGGATGCTGGAACCGGGCGTGAGATCCGAGTACTGCTCGTAGATGTCCACGTTTTACTCCCTTGAAGATTGACCGGAAAGCCAGGTTCAATATTTATCACGCAAGTCGCCGGGGGGCAAGAACGCTGTGGAGCCGAACAGTCCGTTGAAAAACTGCTGCGACCCCCGTTTACTGCGTCGCGTGCTCGCTCGAAGCTCGCCGTATTGTCTTATACTGTCTCGCTTCTCGCTGCGCGTCTCCTTGTAACCGGGGCTCCCGAAACCCAATAGTGTCTTAACAATACCGCAATATCGCGGAATGCCGGAAAGATTTCTCACAGTGGCGAATGATTTAATCTCGAAAATTAAACCGGGCGCGCCCGTCTGGCTTCACCTTTTTCTTGCGTCCCTTCTGTGGTCGGCGGTGGGGGTCTTCCTGCTTTACCGTGGGGGCGCGGCCCTTTTGGAGCTTTCCATGCCGGAGGGGGCGGCGGCGCTCGGCGCTGGAGTCCTGCTCGGCTGGTTCAAGGGGGCGAAGGTGCTTCGCCCGGCGGCCAAAAAGAGCGCGGCGAGGATAATCAAACGAGGCGACGGCAAGTGCGTCGGAGGGTTTCTGTCCTGGAAAAGCTGGCTCTTCGTGGCGGGGATGGGGTTTTTCGGCAAGTGGCTGCGGGGCGCGGGAGTTTCGCCGCTGATTCTGGGGCCGCTTCTCACCGGAGTTGGGCTGGCCCTTCTCTCCGGCGCGCAGATATTTTTCGGCGCTTTCGTGAAGAAACTACCCCGGTAGTTTTTCCCAGCGGCCAAGGGCCCCGGAGATGAACTCCACCGTCGCCCGGTGAGCCTCGTCTCCCTTCCCCTGGGGGGCTATCGGCTCCCCGAAAGAGAAGTACACCCGCTTTTCGGGGGAAATAACCCCGAAGTCCTTTATCATCTTCCCGGTACCCCAAAAATCCGTCTTCAGCGCCACCGGCACGAGAGGGACCTTGGCGCGGGCTGCCAGTTTCGCCCCTATCGTGTTGAAGCGCGAGGGGTCGAAGCGCTCCGCGCGGGTGGTCTGCGGAAAGACGATAACGCTGACTCCGGAGGCCAGAAGCTCTTTTCCCTCACGAAAAACCGTTTCGAGGTCTTCCCTGGGATTGCTCCTGCCGAGGGCTATCGGCTTTCGCGAGCGCATCACGTGGCCGAAGACGGGGTAGTCAAGAAGCTCCTTCTTGACGATAAAAGTCACGGGGCCTACAGGCCGGAGAATCGAAGGCAAAAGGAAGGTTTCCAGGGTGGACATGTGGTTTCCGACGTAGACGCGGGGGCCGGAAAACGAATTCAAACGGTCGAGCCCCTCAACGGTTACCTTCCCCCCCGTCGCCTCGGTGCGCTCCAGTATTTCGAGAGAGCTTCCCACCCACTCCGGGCAGCCGTACCTGCCGCGTTTCGCCCTACGGGACGCGCGGATTACCGTACAGAAGACGCCGGAATAAAAATAGAGCGAGGGAAAAAGGCGCGCGAGGAGGGAGGGTTTCCTTTCCCGGCTGGTTTCGTAAATGGATTTGCCCGTGAAGGGGGTGACAAGCTCTTTTGACAAGGCGGTTACTTCCTGCTTTTAAATTCGATTATTCTTCCGGCGAACAGGGCCGCGAAGAAGAAAAATACCACGAATTCCCCGGATATTACCCGTAAAATCAGCCTTTCGGGTTTTGCGGCCAGCCCCTCGGGATCTTCGTATCCCCTTCGGAAAGCCCGCCGCGAGTCCAGCCAGAAGGGAACCTGCCAGGAGTTTCGCGCGCCGAACTTCCAGAGCTTTCGCATGAAACGCCATCTCCCCTCCCTTTTCCCTTCCTTCCACAGGGCGTCAAAAAAGGGGGTGATCCTAAGCGCGCCGGCTTTGGCCTGCTCCCCGTAGAGAGTCCCGGCCCTTCCGTAAAACTCCCTCGCGTCCGCTTCGTGGGCAAGCCGTATCAGCGCGTTGAGAAGGAGCCTCTTTTTTGGCCCCTGGGCTCCGAAGCGCCTCGAAGAGGTCTCCAGCTTTCCGGGGAGGAGGGCGATTTTTCCCCCGGCAAAGGCCTGATACGCGAGCCGCATATCCTCAAGGTAGGGCAGGGCGTCGTCAAAACCGCCGAGCTCCCGGAAAAACCCTTTCCGGAGCCAGAACCCCTGATCGCCGTTGACGCACTCGGGAAGATTCTGCGTTGTCTTCGCCATCAGGAAAAAATGGGTGAAATCGAGGGGGCGGTCGTGAAAACCCGTCGCGAAATGGCCCAGAACGCGGCTGGACCCGGCGCACTCCCTTCCCATCGCGGCGAATCCGCCGGAGATGAGGTCTTCATCCCTAATCCGCGTGTCCGCGTGGAGAAAGAGAAGGTCTTCATGGAGCGCCGCCTTTGTCCCCGCGTTGAGCTGCGCGCCCCTGCCCCTCGGCGCGTCCACCCAGAGGAAGTTTTCACCCTCGAAGGAGTCGAAAACGGCCCTGGTGCGGTCTTTGGAGCCTCCGTCGGCGACGATTACCTGAAGACGGATTCCCCTCTGGCGGGATAGGTCGCCAAGGAGGCTGCCCAGAGACTCTTCCTCGTCGAGCACAGGGATTATCACGCTGACCGCGCCGCGAGGCGCGGGGTTTTCCTTCGCCAAAACCGCGTCAGCAGTCGTAATAGAGCGAAAACTCGTAGGGCGTGGTGCGAAGGGCAAGCGGCCTGACCTCGCGTTCGAGCTTGAGCTCTATCCAGCGCTCTACGGCGTTCTTTGAAAAGACCCCCCCGGCGAGGAGGAAAGAATGGTCCTTTTCAAGCGCCCGGAGGGCTTCTTCCAGAGACTGGGGCATCCAGCCGGCTTTCGTCTTCGGCTTCTCTTCGAGAGGAGCGCCGGGCTCGATGCGGTGTATTATCCCGTCGATTCCCGCCATCAGGAGAGCCGCGAAGGCCAGATACCCGTTCGCCGAAGGGTCGGGCAGACAAAACTCTATCCGCCTCGCCTTTGCCCCGGCGGGGTGGAGGGGGGTTCGCACCACGGCGTTTTTGTCCACGGCGGAATAGGAGAGGGCGACCGGAACCTCGCCCTTCGTGAGGAGCCTCCGGTAGGAGTTGGCCGTGGGGTTGCAGAGGGCCATAAGAGCGGGCGCGTGACGGAGAATGCCGCCGGCGTAGTGGAGGGCGGTCTGGGAAAGCCCTCCGTATTCCTCGCCGGAAAAGAGGTTTTTGCCGGAGCGCCAGAGCGACTGGCTCACGTGCATCGAGCTTCCGGGCTCCTCGAAGACCGGCTTCGGCATGAAGGTGAGGGTCTTGGCGCTCCGAAGGGCGGTGTTCCGAAGGACGTACTTCAGCCACTGGAGGTTGTCGGCCTCCTCGACGAGGTTCGCGTGCCTGAGCACCAGCTCGCACTGCCCCGCCGAGGCGGCTTCGTGCTGCTCGCGCTCGACCCCGATGCACAGGCGGATAAGCTCCTGCGCCATCTCCTGGCGAAGGTCCGCCAGAGAATCGTAGGGCTGCACCGGATAGCGGCTTTCCCCCGCCTTGCCCTTGTAGCCGAGGTTCGGTCCCTCCTCCCTCCCCGAGTTCCACTGGGCCTCCACCGAATCGACGAAGTGGAAGGCGCTGTTGCGGGTCTGGTCGAAGCGCACGTCGTCGAAGATGAAAAAGCCGGGCTCGACTCCGAAGCTCGCCGTCTCCCCGATTCCCTCGGCAACCATGAATTCCACCGCCTTTTTCGCAATATTGCGCGGGTCGAGAGGGTAGGGGGCGCGGGTAGAGCCTTCGCGGACGCTGCCGATAAGGCTCATCGTCTTTGCCTTCGGAAAGGGATCGACCCTCATGGTCGAGGGGTCGGGCACGAGGACCAGCCCCGAACCCTTCGAGCTCCAGCCCGGCAGGGCGGACGAATCCAGACTCAGCCCTTCCTCGAAAACAGAGGAGGAAAACTGCTGGATGGGGACGCCGATGCGCCGCCACTGCCCGAGAAAGTCGGAAAATTTAACGTCCGCGAAAACACATTCGTTTTCGCGGGCGAAGTTCATAACGCTCTTTTGATCCATCAAAAACTCCTTCGGCCCGAGCGGGGGAAACCCCCCGCAAATCATGGCCTGATACTTTAACAGAGTTGGCGCAAAGCGCACGAGCCAAGAATGACGATACAAAAATGCTCGACGATGATTTTACCACTACATTATTGTAATTATACAAAAAGTCGTGTACTTTTGTGGCGCACACGGAGGAGAACCATGTTGAGCAGAGATTCGCTACAGAATAAAATCCACGAACTGACGGCGCTTTACGAGGTGAGTCAGGCCCTTGCCGCAAGTCTCGACCTGCGGCAGGTGCTCGAAAAAATACTCGGGGTTCTGTCCAAAAAACTCGGCATGAACAGGGGGACGGTCGCCCTGCTCAACAGGCTGACGGGCGATATAGAGATAGAAACCTCGCTCGGGCTGACCGAAGCCGAGAAGAAGCGCGGGCGCTACCGGCTGGGCGAGGGCGTCACAGGCACCGTCGTGGCGACCGGAGAGCCGATGGTCGTCCAGTCCATCGGCAAGGAGCCCCTCTTCCTCAACAGGACCAAGAGCAGGGGAGACATCTCGAAAGAAGACATCTCCTTTTTGTGCGTGCCCATCAAGGCCGGGGACGAGACGGTCGGAGCCCTGAGCGTGGATCGCCTCTTCAGCCCCGATGTGAGCTTCACCGAGGACGTGCGCCTCCTCGAAATCATCGCCTCGATGATCGGCCAGGCGGTCAAGGTTCACAAAATGCGCGACGACGAGCGCTCAAAACTGGTCGCCGAAAAAGAGCGCCTCCAGACCGACCTCGTCACCAAGTACAACATCTCCAACATCATCGGCAACTCCAAGGCGATGCACCACGTCTACGCCATGATAGCCCAGGTCGCCAAGTCCAACGCCACCGTGCTCATAAGGGGCGAGAGCGGCACGGGAAAGGAACTGGTGGCGAACGCCATCCACTACGGGAGCCTTCGCTCCGGCAGGCCGCTCATAAAGGTCAACTGTTCCGCCATTCCCGAGACCCTCATCGAAAGCGAGCTTTTCGGCCATGAGAAGGGGGCCTTCACCGGGGCTGCGGAAGCCAAGCAGGGGCGCTTCGAGCTTGCCTCGGGGGGCACCATCTTTCTGGACGAGATAGGGGACCTGAACCCGGCGATTCAGGTAAAGCTCCTTCGGGTTCTGCAGGAAAAGGAGTTCGAGCGGGTCGGCGGGGTGAAGACGATAAAGATCAACCTGCGCATAATCGCCGCCACGAACAGGAATCTCGAAGAAGAGATAAAAGAGGGAAAATTCAGGGAAGACCTCTACTACCGGCTAAACGTTTTCCCCATCTACATGCCCGCCCTGCGCGAGAGAAAGACCGACATCCTCCTTCTGGCGGAGCACTTCCTCGAAAAGTACTCACGCGAAAACGGCAAGGAGATACGCAGGATAACCACCCCCGCTATAGACATGCTGATGAGCTACCACTGGCCGGGAAACGTGCGAGAGCTTGAGAACTGCATCGAAAGGGCCGTCCTTTTGTGCAATGGCCCCGCGATCCACTCCTACCACCTGCCGCCGACCCTCCAGACGGCGGAAGCCACCTCGGGAGGCGGAGAAGACCTCTCCTTCGACGAGGCGGTGGCGAATTTCGAGACGGATATAATAATCGACGCCCTGAAGGCCACCAGGGGAAACATCAGAAAAGCGGCCCAGAGGCTTAAAACCACCCAGAGGATTTTGGGCTACAAAATTACCAAGTACAGGATAGAACCCAAAAAGTACACTTAGGGGGCTTTTCAAAAGCCCCTGTTTCAGCGGATTACGATATCCTCGTCCCTCATCCCGGTGCTGCCGTTTCTCGCACCCGTGGTCAGGGGAGGCTCCTGTATGCCGGGAAACCGTATCTCGAAGCGGGCGCCGCCCTCGGTCGGCCTGATGTGCCTTATGGTGCCGCCGTGGCCCTCGACGACCGCGAAGGCTATGGCGAGGCCGAGCCCCGTCCCCATGCCCGGCTCCTTCGTCGTGAAGAAGGGGTCGAAGATGCTCTGGACTATGTGGGGCGGTATGCCGGGGCCGTTGTCGGTGATGGCCAGGCAGGCCTCTCCCGATTTTTCCCCCGCCCAGGTCTCTATCGTTATCCTTCCCTTTCCCTCCAGCGCGTCCAGTGAATTTATAGCGAGATTCAGTATCATCTGCTGAAGCTGACGCTCGTCGCCGAGGATATCCGGTACCTCCTGTCCGGGGTTCCAGAGGATTTCCACGCTTTTGGACGCAGGTCGAAGGAGCTTTACCGCTACCTCGACCACGCTGTTCACCCTGAGGCGGTTTCTGGATTCCTCGGAAGACCTGCTGAAAGACAAGATCTGCTTCACCACGTCCGCGCCCCTGTGAGCGGCGTTTTCAATTACGTCCAGATACCCCAGCGCTTTCGGATCGTCGGTGCGAAGCCGCAGCATCTCGACCCCCGGCAGTATCGACGCGAGCGCGTTGTTGAATTCGTGGGCGACCCCTCCCGCGAGCCTGCTGACCGCTTCGAGCTTCTGCGCCTGCAGAAGCTGCCTTTCGATGGCGAGCTTTCGCGTTTCGTCGCGCACCAGCACCAGGCTTCGCGGAGGACTTCCGACAGCCCTGACCACCGAGGAATAGTCCATGCCGGAAAGGGTGAATTTAACCTCCTCGTTCTGGGAATCGTCGGTGAAATGGCCCGCAAGCGCTATCGCAAGGGGGCCGGGCAGGCGCATCCCCGGCACCGCCCCGAAGATCGAGACGGCGTTTTCGTTGGCGTAGGCGATGGTGTGGTCCTCTTCCAGCAGCAGGACAGCCTGCGGCATCTCGGAGAGGATGTCCTTGAGCAGCGAGTGGTTGGCGAAGATCTCAAGGGTCTTGTTCCTGACCTGCTCTTCGAGTTTCTCGTTTTGCCGGAGCACCTCTTCGGAGGCGGTGTTCAGCCTTCCGACGAGTCTTTTGAAGGCGTTTGAGAGGACCCTTACCTCCTGAAAGCGCCCGGAAGGGGGAGGCGGGGCTTCGGAAAACCCGGAGAAATCCTCGGCCCATCTGGCCAGATCCCCCAGTTCTCTGGTCGTCGTCCGAAAGGTGGTGACGTAGAGAAAATAGAAGGCCAAAAGGGCGAGAAGGGAGCCGCCGATCTGGAAAGCTCCGAGCTTGAAGGCGAGGGACTGGAGAGGGGCGGCGGGAGAGAAAACCGCGAAGTAACCGAGCTTGATTCCCCCCGATTCCAGCGGGTAAAGCCGAAAGCCGTAGGGTTTGTCCGCTATGTTCACGAGATCGTCGTAGGGGATCGAAAGAAAGGAGCTGGAAAAATCGGAGGAGCGGTCGAAGCTCGACGCGCTTATGTAGCCTTCCTCGTCGCAAAGGGCGAGCTCGGCCCCTATGCGCTGGCTCGTCTCTTCCAGCCACCGCTGCCCGAGGTCTCTTGTCGCGAGCAGGCGCAAAGGTTCGCCGGAGGAGGAATTTACCGCCGCGGAGACGAGGAAAAGAAGGGGACCGTCCCGAAGCTTGACAAGCTGGCCGCACCCGAAACAGCTGAAGGCCGTGTCCACCACCTCCGCCGGAAAGCTGAAATGGTTGCTCCACCAGTCTCTGTTGCCTATTCCGAGAACCTTCAAATCGCTCTTTCCCGAAAGGGCGGCGAAAGCGGTGCCGGAATCGACCGGAGCGGCGAGGCGCGCCATCTCCTGAACGTTCACCTCCATCTCGCGCTGGACGTGGTCTATCTCGCGGCGGAACTGGCTTGAGGCCAGATTGGCGTCTTCGTCCAGCGAGGAGGTATAAAAATGGTAAAGGCCGCCGGAGGTTAGCGCGACGGAAAAAAGCGCCGCCGCGATGATGAGAATCGCGAAGCGGAATGCGAAGAACCGTCTGAACCCCGGGGTTTTGTCATTTTGCATTAAAAACTGTCCTGCCTTTGTCCCCCATACGCTAACCTTATCAAATAAACCCTCTTTCAACTATGGAGATTTTTCAGTCTCCCCGGCATATTCCGCAAAACCGGCAGCTTTCCGAGGGGCAGGGCATGGGCGGAAGGATGAGCCCGCTTCTTCTTCGCTCTTCGAGAAGAAGCTCCCTGCGGGGGGTTTCCGAGATGAAATCCCACGGCAGGAGGGCGTCCGGGTCTCTTGCGCCGAGAATTCCCGCAGCCTCCGGCGTCCGGAGGATTCGCGGCCACTGGACGCCTTCACCGCCTCCCGCGAGCCACTTCCCCGCTTCGCGCCCGGCTCTGGACAAGAGCCCCTGAACGAGGGACCATTTCGGCGACTCGGCGTCGACCGTGAGGCCGGAGATGGGGCCGGAAATCCTCTTGAGAAGGCGGATTCTCCTCCTCAGCACCTCTTCGTCCTCCATCTTTTCCCACTGGAAGGGAGTGTGGGGCTTCGGGACGAAGGGGGCGGCGCTCAGGGTTACGTTGCCCCTTCCGAGGGCGGTCTTTACCCTGCCCGCGAGTCTGGCGAGCTCTTCTACGTCTGAATCCTCCTCGCCCGGAAGGCCGACCATCGCGTAGACTTTCAACCGGGAGACCCTGTGGCGGGAGGCAAGCTGCGCCGCTCTTAAAAGAGCCTCCTCGTCGAGGGTCTTTCCCGCCCTCCGCCGTAGCTGCTCCGTGCCTGCCTCGATAGCGAGGGTAAGGGTCTTTAGCCCGCCTTCCCGGAGGAGCCCGAGCATTTCGTCGTCAAGGGTCTCGGCGCGAAAAGAGGAAACCGTGAAGCCGCCCCCCGCGGCGAGAATTTCGCGGGCGATCCTTGCGAACTCGGGGTGGTTGGAGACCGCGGCCCCGACGAGGCCGATGCGCTCGCCCTTTCCGGCGTATTTTTCGATGTAGGGAAGGAGTTTTTCAAAGGGGATGAAGCGGGCGGGCCTGGCGAGATAGCCCGTGGCGCAGAATCTGCACCCGTGGGGGCAGCCCCTGCTTATTTCGAGCAGCCGCGCCCCCCCGAAGGGGTCGTCCTCGCCCCCGGCGATAACGGTGTGCGCCGGTTCCCACCCCTCCGGCGCCCTTTGCATCGCCACCTTCTCCGGAGCGCCGTGAAGCGGTTCCCTTGAATAATCGGCGGCGACCCTGTAGGCGGAGGGGACGTAGACGCCGGGAAGGGAGGCGGCGGCGAGTCTGCCAAGGAGTAGAGACCGTTCAAGGCCAATATTTTCGGACAGAAACTCGTGGAGAAGGGCGAAGGGGCCTTCCGCCTCGCCGAGGTAGAAGATGTCGAAGATCTCCGCGAGGGGCTCGGGGTTGAGGGTTGCCGCCATCCCTCCTGCCAGTAGGAGCGGGGAGTCCTCGCCCCTGTCGGCGGCGAGCGGCGCAATCCCCGCCTGCCGGAGAATTTCGGGAATCGCGGGGTAATCGCCTTCAAAGGAGAGGGAAAAGGCGATGATGCTGGAGCTTGCTATGGACTGGCCCGTTAAAAGGCCCCGGGGCCTGTCCGCGAAGTGGAGGTCGCAGACGGCCCCGGGCAGGGCGCTGATGATGCGGTAGAGGGACTGCAGCCCCAGGTTCGCCATTCCCACCCCGCAACGGTTAGGGAAAATGAGGGCGTATCCGGCGCGGCCGGCGGGACGGCGAACCTTGGTCAAAAAACTAATCTGCCTGCTTGCGCAGGAAAGTCGGGGCGTCCAGGTCGCTGCAGTAATCGGAATCGCCCGTGGCGATGCGGGTGACCCTCATCGCGGAGCCGTACTTTTCCCGCTCTTTTCTGATGAACGCCGGAACGTCGTGGTTCACCGGCTCCTTGCTTTCCATGTGGCTCCCGTTGACCACCTTCTGCACCGGCATGTCGAGAATCTGGTCGGATTTGGCTTCGTCGAAGCCGGTGGCGATGACGGTAACTTCCACCGAATCCTTCATGTTCTCGTCGATGACGTGGCCGAAGAAGATCTCCGCGTCGTCGTGGGCCGCTTCCTGAATGTAGTTGGCCGCCTCATTGATCTCGCCCATCGTGAGGTTGGAGCTGCCGCGAAAGTTGATAAGCACCATCTTCGCGCCCTGTATCGAGGCGTTGGCGAGAAGGGGGCTCGATACCGCGTCGTGGGCCGCGGCGGAAGCCCTGCCGTCGCCCGAGCGTATGCCGGTGCCCATGAGCGCCATGCCGCGAGTGCTCATGACGGCGCGCACGTCGGCGAAATCGACGTTTATCCTGCCGGAGGTGGTGATGAGATCGGATATCCCGCGCACCGCCTGGCAAAGGACGTTGTCCACGAGGGCGTAAGCCTCCTCCGTGGTGGCGTTTTCGCCCGCTATTTCGAGGAGCCGCTCGTTGGGGATGATCAGAAGGGTGTCAACGCACTCCTTGAGCGCCGTGATTCCCTCCTCGGCTCTTTTCATCCTGCGCTTGCCCTCGAAGGTGAAGGGCTTGGTGACCACGCCGACGGTCAGCGCCCCGGCTTCCTTGGCCTGTTTCGCGATGACGGGACTGGCTCCGGTGCCGGTGCCGCCGCCCATCCCCGCGGTGATGAAGACCATGTCCGCCGTGCCGATAAGCTCGTTGATGTGGGCGGTGGACTCGATGGCGGCCTGACGCCCCATGTTCGGGTCGCCTCCCGCTCCGAGGCCCCTCGTCAGCCCCGCCCCGAGCTGGAGGCGCGTCTTGGCGTTCTTGTCCTCAAGCGCCTGCGCGTCGGTGTTGGCGACGATGAACTCGACGCCGCTGACCCCGCCCGCTATCATGGTGTCGAGAACGTTTCCGCCCGCGCCGCCGACGCCGATTACCTTGATCGTCGCCCGGTGCCTGTTCGCCACGGGCATTTTTGTGCTTTGGACCGATGCAGGCTGCGAAGGCTGCTGCACGGCCACCGTTGGTGCTTCAAGCGTAAACTTGGCCATCTTTCCCACTCCTTTTTTCTCGCCCTCAAGAGACGACCGTCAATTAAGGACCTTGCGCGTTTCCCTTCGCGCCCGGCCCGTTACTCTTCTCCGAAAAAGAACTGCTGAAACCAGCCCTTCATTTTTTGCGTTATCCTCGAAAAAAGCTTCTCGTCCGATTCGTCGAGAGCCGCGCCCTGCTCGTCGCGCTTCAGCCAGGCGTGGCGTACCAGCCCGACGCCGGTGGCGTAGGCGGGGTCTTTGAGCTGATCCACCAGACCGAGGATGTCCCTCGGCTCGCCGCGCCTGACGGGGAGGCCGAAGACCTGCTCGGCGAGCTCCACCGTTCCGTCCAGAAGGCTTCCGCCGCCGCAGAGGACTACTCCGGAGACGACCATGTCCTCGATGCCGCGGTTCTGGAGATCCTGCCGTATAAGGGAGAAAATCTCCTCGACCCGGGGCTCGACTATCTCCGCCAGAATCCTTCGGTTCAGTATCCGGGGCCTTCTTCCGCCGACCCCCGGAACCTCTATCGTCTCGTCCTTGCCCACCTTGCTGACTAGGGCGCAGGCGTGCTTCCTCTTTATCTTCTCCGCCTCGGCGGAGGGGGTGCGAAGCCCCATCGCGATGTCGCTGGTAACGTGGTTGCCGCCGAGGGTGAGCACCGAGGTGTGCTTCACCGAGCCCTGCCCGATGACCACCACGTCGGTAGTCCCGCCGCCCATGTCCACGACGACGACGCCCAGCTCCTTCTCGTCGGGAGTGAGCACCGCCTCCGCGCTGGCGAGAGGCTCCAGGACAATGTCCGCCACCTCAAGGTCCGCCCGGTTGCAGCACTTCACTATGTTCTGGGCCGCAGCCACCGCCCCGGTGACTATATGAACGTGGACTTCGAGGCGCACCCCGCACATCCCGACGGGGTCGACGATGCCGTCCTGATCGTCGATGATGAACTCCTGCGGAATGATGTGAAGGACCTCCCTGTCCATCGGAATTGCCACCGCCTTGGCTGCGTCGATTACCCTCTTCACCTCCGCCGGAGTGACCTCCTGATCTTTCAGCGCTATTACGCCGTGGCTGTTGAAAGCCTGTATGTGGCCCCCGGCGATCCCCGCGCTGACCTGCTTTATCTTGCGGCCCGACATCAATTCCGCCTCTTCCACCGCTTTTTTGATGGACTGGACGGTAGACTCTATGTTTACCACCACGCCCTTGCGCAGGCCGCTGGCGGGGTGGGTGCCGTAGCCGATTATCTGGAGGCCGTCGGGCGTGTCCTCAGCCACGACGGCGCAGATCTTCGTGGTGCCTATGTCAAGCCCGACAAGTGTCCTCACGCGGGATTTCATCTGGTTCCTCGCTCATCATCCATTGTGTCAAGCCTTGCGATAATCCTGTCGTCGAGCGTCAAATCCGCGCTTTTGGCGTACTGTCCGCGCTTGTCCAGCTTTCTTTTCAACCGTGCGAAATCCTTGAATTTCTCGGCGAAATCCCCCGCTCCGACCACGATCTTCGTGCACAGCGGGAAATTCCCGTAAATGACGAATTTTTCCGGGCTGTGGCAGTGTATCTCCTCTATCCTTCCCCCGAGGGAAGCGGGGTCGGCGTATTTCAGAAGCTCCAGAACCTGCTCCCGCCTCTCGGAGTCGCCTTCCAGCTCCTCCCAGTCGAGTCCGGTGATAACCGGAAAATCGATTCCGGCCTTCAGCGGGGCGTCGATAACCTTCCCGTCGAGGGAAAAGTAGTAGAGGCGCTCGCTCAGCCGTATCAGGAAAGAGGGCTTCGACTCCTCGACCTCTATGACCACCGAGCCCGGAAGCCTCCGGGATATCTTCGACGAATGAACCCAGGGCAATTTCTCTACGTCTTCCTTTATCCGGGCGAGCTTTTTCTGAAAAAGGCTCTCACCCCTCATGAGGCCGGAAGCCGAGACCACCTCCTCGGCGGGCGTCTGGGTGTTCCCCCTGACCTCGATCTTCTCGACCACGAAGGGGCTAAGCTCAATGGCTATGCGAACCCCGAAGAAGAGCGCAAGCGCCACCGCCATCGTGGTGGCCGCCCACATCGCCCCGCCGAATTGCCGGCTCTCCTTCGGAATCTTCATGCCTTTAAAGAAGCCTCTTTTACAATCTTGTTCACGAGAGTCTCGAAATCTATTCCCGCCGCCGCGGCGGCCTTGGGCAGAAGGCTCGTCGGAGTCATGCCCGGTATGGTGTTGACCTCCAGCACCCAGGGATTGTCGTTGTTGTCCAGAAGGACATCCACCCTCGCCGCGCCGGAGCAGCCGAGGACCTCGTAAGCCCTTCTTCCCGCCTCGGAAACCTTTCCGGCGGTCTCGGCGTCGAGCTTCGCGGGGCAGGTGTAGCGGGTTCTGCCGGGGGTGTACTTCGATTCGTAGTCGTAAAAGCCGCTCTCGGGAGTTATCTCCACTATGGGCAGAGGTTTCCCGTCCAGCACCGCGACGGTCAGCTCGCGGCCCCTTATGAATTTCTCGATGAGCACCGTCTTGGAGTGGGCTCTCGCGGTGTGCACCGCTCCGGCTATCTCCTCTTCGCATTTCGCTATGGCGATGCCGATGGTGGAGCCCTCCCTAGGGGGCTTGGCGACCAGAGGAGCCGGGAGTCTGACATCCTTCGCGCCCTCGCTTGGGCCGAGCACCTGAAACTCCGGCGTGGGCACGCCGTAGGCGGTGAAGACGACCTTGCTGAGAACCTTGTCCATTGCAAGGGCGCTTGCGGTCACCCCCGAGCCGGTGTAGGGAATCCCCATTATCTCCAGAAGCCCCTGCACCGTGCCGTCCTCGCCCCACCTGCCGTGGAGGGCGATGAAGACCGAGCGCGGAGAGGCTTTTTCAAGCTGCGCCGGGAGATCGGCTCCGACGTCGATCTCGATGACGTCGTGGCCCGAGGCGCGAAGGGCCTTGGCGACGGAAGCCCCCGTAACGAGGCTTATGTCCCGCTCGGCGCTCATTCCGCCCTTCAAAACGGCAATTTTTGCCACCTTCTTCTCCTTTGCCTATTTCTTTATCCGCAGCATCTCCTGCTGACGGCTGCCGATTATCTCGATGAAGGTTTTGAGGTGAAGCTTGTGCTTTACGTAGATGCGCTCCTGAATCAGCCCGACCAGGGCGATTACGTTGCTGGTCGTCGCCTCTCCGAGGTTTACTATGTAGTTGGCGCTGATGTTGGATATCTCCGCGTCGCCCACCCGTATCCCCTTCAGGTTGCACTGGTCGATGAGCGCCCCGGCGGAACCTCCGCCTTCGGGGTCCACGAAGATCATCCCCGTGCTCCTCTCGCGGACCGGCTGAACCGCCATCCGCCTGTCGAGGCTCTCCCGCACCTTCTGGCGTATCTCCTCGTCGGTCCTGTGCGCGCCCCGCAAGGTAACGGAAAGGATTATGTGGTTTTGCGGCAGCCCGCAGGAATGCCTGTGAAATTTCAGCTTTTCCGCCGGGATAGTGGATATCTCGCCTTCCATGTTGATGGTGTCCACCGAGACGACCCTGCCGGCGATCTCCTCTCCCCAGGAGGAGGCGTTTCTGGCGACCGCTCCGCCTACGGTTCCCGGAATGCCGTAGAGAAACTCGAAACCCCCTATGGAATCCTCGGAGGCTTTCCTCACGAACTCGGTAAGGGAGAGGCCCGCCTGCGCCCGAAGAACAGGCTCCTTCCCCCCGGAGACTACCTCGAGACGCTGAAAATTCGGGCCGAGGCGGATGACCGCGCCGCGTATGCCTCCGTCCCGCACGATAATCCCGGAGCCTCCTCCCAGTACGAAATACTTTATCCCGCGCTGGGCGAGGAATTTGAGGACAGTCGAAAGGTCCTCAACGTCCGCGGGGGTGATGAGGATGTCAGCATGGCCGCCCGTCCTGACCGAGGTCAGCGTGGACATCGGGACGTTCAGGGCGACCTGGCCCCTCACCATCCTTTGAATCAGCTCTATCGCGCTGAAACTATTCATCACTGCCGCTCCCGCTCAGTATGGAGAGGATTTTCTCCGAAGCCTGCCAGATGTTGCCCGCCCCCAGAGTTACTATCAGGTCGCCCTCCCTCGCCTCGGCCGCCACGGCGGCGGCGGCTTCCTCCCAGTTGCCGGCGTGTCTGGCGAAGCGGTGGCCGTGAAGGCGTATCCCCTCCGCGAGGCTCTGCCCGTCCACGCCCTCTATGGGAGTCTCCCCCGCGGGATATATGTCCGTCACGAAGACGCAGTCCGCGCTGTAAAAGGCCGTGTGGAAGCGCTCGGCCAGATCCTGGGTGCGGGAGTAGCGGTGGGGCTGGAAAAGGGCGATTATGCGCCTGTCCCATGCCTCGCGAAGCCCCTTCAGGGCCGCTTCTATCTCCGTCGGGTGGTGCGCGTAGTCGTCCATGACGATAACGCCCCCGGCCTCGCCCTTTATCTGCGACCGGCGGTCCACCCCTCCGAACTCTTCGAGCGCCGAAGCGATGGTCTCCGGCGCAGCGCCGAGTTCGAGGCCGACGCAGAAGGCCGCCAGAGCGTTAAGCACGTTGTGCTGGCCGGGCAGAGAGATGGTAAGCTTCGCGAGGGTCTTTTGGTCCTTCACCACCTCGAAGGTGGTCTTTCCCCCGCTCATGGTGACGTGGCGGGCGTAAAGGTCGGCCTGCCTCCCGAGCCCGTAGGTGATGGTGCGGCGCTTGAGGCAGGGAAGTATCCCCTGAATTCTCGCGTCTTCGAGGCAGAGGATGACCGCCCCGTAAAAGGGAACCTTGTTTGCGAAATCGATGAAAGCCCGCTCGATGGCCTCCTCGGTGAGGTAATAGTTCATGTGCTCGCGGTCGATGTTGGTTATCACCGCCACCGTCGGCGCGAGGAGCAGAAAGCTCCCGTCGCTTTCGTCGGCCTCGGCCACGAGGAATTTGCCCTGCCCCAGCCTTGCGTTCGAGCCCAGCTTGCCTATCTTGCCGCCGACGACGACGGTGGGGTCGAGCCCCGCCTCCGACAAAATCGCCGCGACCATCGAGGTGGTGGTGGTCTTTCCGTGCGCCCCGGCGACCGCGACCCCGTATTTCATCCGCATCAGCTCCGCCAGCATCTCCGCGCGGGGAATGACGGGAATGAGTTTCTCGTGGGCGCTTTCGACCTCGGGATTGTCGGCGCTCACCGCCGAGCTTATGACCACGACGAAGGAATCGCCTACGTTTTCGGCCCGGTGGCCGATCTGAATCTGCGCCCCGAGGGTTTCCAGCCGGTCGGTTATGGGGGAGCGCCGGAGGTCCGAGCCGCTCACCCTGTAGCCCAGAGTGAGAAGGACCTCGGCGATGCCGCTCATGCCGATCCCGCCTATTCCCACGAAGTGAATCTTCCGGTCAGTTTTGAACATCGGCCTTACCTGTCTCCCCGGCCCGAGAGCCGCAAGAGGTCGTCCACTATGTCCGCCGCCGCGCGTCTTTTGGCGCTTTGGGCGGCGCTCTCCGCCATCTTTTCGAGGATCGAGGAGTCGACGGAGAACCCTTCCACCAGCGCGGCTATCTTGGGCGCGTCGAGCTCTTTTTCGGTCACGCAGATCGCCGCTCCCTTTTCCTGCGCCGAGAGGGCGTTCGCCTCCTGATGGTTTCCGGCGGCGAAGGGGAAGGGAATCAGTATCGCCGGTCGGCCGACGGCGGCAAGCTCGGCCAGCGTCAGCGCCCCCGCCCGCGCGATGACGAGGTGCGCCCAGGCGTAAGCCTTGGCCATCTCGTCGATGAACGGTATTACGTGAATCCCGGCTACGCCCTCGTAAGCTCCGGCGACCCCCTCTTCCTTTCCCTTGCCGCACTGGTGAACCACCGAGACGGGTATGGAAAGGCTCCTGAGCGCCTCGGGAACTATCCGGTTGAGGCTCGCCGCGCCCTGACTGCCGCCCAGCACCAGCACCCGGAACTCCTCGCCCGCCCTTGGCGGGAAGTAGGGGAAGGGGGCCGAAAAGTTTTGCCGAAGCGGGTTCCCGGTCCAGAGTATCTTCTTCGGGGGAAAATCCTTGGCCGCCGAGGGGTCGCCCAGATAGACGCGCTTGACCACCTTCCCCAGAAGCCTGTTGGTCACTCCCGCCACCGCGTTCTGCTCCTGCACCGCCGAGGGAATTCCCCTGAGCGCGCAGTAGGCCACGACCGGGAAGGAGACGTACCCGCCGACCCCGAGGCAGGCGTCAGGCCGAAAAGAGGCGACCAGTTCGGCCGAATCCTTGAATCCGGCTACGGTGCTTATGCCTCCCCTGAGCTTCGAGAGCGCTCCGACCCCCACGAGGCCGCCGCTGCGTATTGGTGTCATGGAAAGGCCGAGCGAGGGAAGCACCTTCGCCTCCAGCCCCCTGGAATTTCCCGCGAAACGCACTTCGTGGCCGCCTTCACGCGACAAAAGCTCCTGGGCCACCGCCACTCCGGGGTAGAGGTGCCCTCCGGTGCCGCCTCCGGCGATGAGGAGTCTCACAGCGGCTCCTCCAGCGGGCGAGCGAGCCCGGCGAGAAGCCCGGCGGCGGCCAGCGTCACGATGAGGCCGGTTCCACCGTAGGAGAGGAAGGGCAGGGGAAGCCCCTTCGTCGGGGCCGCTCCCAGCACCACCATCGCGTTTATCGCGGCCTGTATCGCCAGCCACGCGGTTATCCCCACGGCCAGAAAGCGCCTGTAAGGGTCTTTCTGCCTGATTCCTATCGTTATCCCGCGCCAGGTGAGGGCCATGAAGAGCCCGATGACCACCAGCGTGCCGATGAGCCCGGTCTCCTCCCCCCAGACCGAAAGGACGAAGTCGGTGTGGGCCTCGGGGAGGTAGAAGAGCTTTTGCTGGCCGGAGCCTATCCCGGCGCCCCAAAGTCCGCCGGAGGCGAAGGCGAGCTGGGACTGGGTAAGCTGGAAGGCGCTGTCCAGCATGTGCTCCTCGGGGTTCATGAAGGCCAGAATACGCCTCACCCGGTAGGGCTCGCGGATAATCTCGATTGCGATGCCCAGAAGGGCGAGAAGGATGAGCCCCGCGAGGTGCTTTAGCCGCGCTCCCGCTATGAAGACCATCCCGCAGATTATCGAGACCATGACTATCGCCGTGCCGAGGTCCTTTTCAAGGGCCACAAGCGCGATGGGAAGCCCCGGTATGAGCAGATTCGGCAGAAAGCCGAAGCGAAAATCCTTCATCTTCTCCGGCCCGCGCCGGGCGAGGCTGTCGGCGAGGAAGACGACCAGCACCAGCTTCGCCAGCTCCGAGGGCTGGAACTGCGGCAGGGGGCCGATCTTGAGCCATCTCGTAGCGCCGTTGGCCATAACTCCGAGGGGAGACCAGAGGACCAGCGCCAGTAGCACCGAGGTCAGGACAAGGCCGAGGATTGAATACCTGCGCAGCGACTCCGGGGCGACCCCCGCGGCGAACCAGTAGGCGGCTATTCCAATCGCGGCGAAGAGCAGCTGCTTCTGGAAGTGCGAGGTCACCATCTTCACCTCGTCGCCGCTTGAAACCAGCTTCGAGGTGGAAAACGCCATGACGAGGCCGATGACCGTCAGGAGCGCCACCACGGCGGTTACCGTCACGTCGGGCAATCTGGCGGAACTAATTTCCATCCTGGCCATCGCCCAGCCTCCTTGTCTCTTCGAGGCAGAGTTTCTGGAAGACCTCGCCCCGCTGGGCGTAACCGGTGAAAAAATCGAAGCTGGCGGCGGCGGGGCTGAGGAGAACGGTATCCCCCTCGCTTGCGGACTCGACCGCGATACGAACAGCTTCCGGCCAGTCTTTGGCGGCAGCAATGGGCGCGGCCCCTTCCAGTTCCTTCGCCATCCTCTGGCCGTGGGGCCCGACGATGATCACCTTCTTTCCCTTTTCGGCGAGCCCCGCCCGTAGCGGCGCGTAGTCCGAGCCCTTGTCGATTCCCCCCACAAGGAGGATCAGGGGGGTCTTGACCGTCTCCAGCGCCCTCACCACGGCGTCCACGTTCGTGGCCTTGGAGTCGTCGATGAAGGTGATTCCCCTCCATTTCAGGAACTCCTCGATGCGGTGGGGCAGTCCCTTGAATTCACAGGCGCTCTCCCACGCTTCGACGGGGTCCACCCCCGCTATCGCTGCGGCGAGGACGGCGGCGAGGACGTTTTCGACGTTGTGGAGGCCCCGGAGTTTCAGGCAGGAGAGGGGCAGGCGGACGCCGTCGTTTCCCGGCATCAGAATCACGGCCTCCTCGCCCTCCTTCCAGCCTCCGACGCCGAGCGGCCCCTTTACCGAGTAGGGGATAATCGTCGCTCCGGAGCTTTTCGCGTATTCCCAGACCAGAGGGTCGTCCCGGTTGACCACGGCGGCGTCGGCTCCGGTCTGGTTCGTGAAAATTCGCGCCTTGGCGTCGCCATACTCCCGAAGGTCTTTGTGGCGTTCGAGGTGGTCGCCCTTCAGGTTCAGGAAAACCGACACCGCCGGGTGAAACTCACGGCAGGCTTCGAGCTGGAAGCTCGAAAGCTCCGCCACTATCACCTCGTAATCGCCGCCCACCGCCTCGATGAGGGGGGTGCCGACGTTTCCGCCGATGAAGACGCGCTTTTCGGCGCTTTTGAGGATATGGCCGAGAAGCTTCGTCACAGTGGTCTTGCCGTTGGTCCCGGTTATGCCGATTATCGGGGCGGAAAGGTATCTGGACGCCAGCTCTACCTCGCTTATTACCTCTACTCCGGACTGTGCGAGCGCCTGAATCCTCGCGTCGTAGAGGCTTATGCCGGGGCTGAGCACGCAAAGGCCGAAGCACTTGCCCGCCCGCTCCAGCCCGCCGCCGGTGATGACGACGCCTTCGCTTTCGAGCGCCAGAGTCTCCGGGCCGAGCGACTCCTTCGGCTTGTCGTCCGCGAGAATCACCTCCCCGGCGCGCCCGAGCAGGAAGCGCGCGGCGCCCCTGCCGCTCGAACCTCCTCCGGCGACCAGCACCCGCAGTTTTTCAAGTTCGCTTTTTTTCATCGTATCTTCAGTGTCGCAAGGCCGATAAGGGCCAGGATTATGGAGATTATCCAGAAGCGCACGGTTATCTTGGGCTCGTGCCACCCCTTCTTCTCGAAATGGTGGTGGATGGGAGCCATGAGGAAGATGCGTTTTTTGGTCCTCTTGAAGTAGCCGACCTGGATTATTACGCTCATCGCCTCCATCACGAAGACGCCACCGACTATCGCCAGAACTATCTCGAATTTGCTTATCACCGCCGCCATTCCCAGCGCGCCGCCAAGGGCGAGGCTTCCCACGTCGCCCATGAAGACCTGCGCGGGGTAGGCGTTGAACCACAAAAAGCCCAGCGCCGCCCCCGCCATCGCCGCGGTGAAGATTGCGACGTCGCCCGCCCCGGCGACGAAGGGAATCTGGAGGTATTCGGCTATCCTCGCGTTGCCCGCCGCGTAGCAAAAGACGGTGAAGGTGATCGAGGAGATGATGACCGGGCCGGTCGCGAGGCCGTCGAGCCCGTCCGTAAGGTTCACCGCGTTGCCCGCGCCGACGACCACGAAGACGGCGAAGGGCAGATACCAGAGGCCGAGATCGGGCTGCACGTTCTTGAGGAAGGGGAAGACCAGCCGGGTGTTGAAGCCGGGTTCGGTCATAAGAAAGCCGCAGCCCAGCGCGGCTATGACTATCATCGAGAGCATCTTCACCCGCGCGGAGACTCCGGCGGAATTTTTCTTGCTCACTTTCAGGTAATCGTCAAGAAAACCGACGACGCCGAAGCCCAGGGTCACGAAGAGCGCCGTCCATATCTGCCGGTGGCCGGGATCGCCCCACGCTATTACCGCTACGGCGAGGGAGAAGAGTATGAGCACGCCGCCCATCGTCGGGGTGGCCTTCTTCGTGGCGCTGTGCTCTTGCGGCGTGTATTTGCGGTTTACGTCGCCGACGTGCAGTTTTCGCAGAAGCTCTATCACCCTCGGCCCGAGAAGGAGGGAGATAAGGAGCGAGGTGAGCATGCCCAGAACCGTACGGAAGGTGATGTAACGAAAGACGTTAATCGCCCCGAAGGTATCCTGAAAAAGGAAAATGAGTTTATAGAGCATGCTTCCTTCTTAATCCCGCTTGCTGCGCAAAAGGCCGAGGAGGAGGAGGTCGAGTTTGTGCGCCCTGCTCCCCTTTATCAGTACCCAGTCGCCCTTGCCGAGGACGGCCGGAAGCTCTTCGGACAGGGATTCAACGCTCCCGGCCATGTGTATTTTTCCGGCGGGAAGCCCTGCCTTCCTCGCCGCCTCGGCGGTGTGAACAGTCTCCGGGCCGAGGAGGAACATCTCGCTTACGCCCTTTTCGACGGCGTAGCCGCCTATCGAGGCGTGTTCCTTTGCGCTCAGCGCTCCCAGTTCCCGCATGTCCCCGAGGACCAGAATCTTTCTCCTGCCTCCGGCGAGGTCGGCGAGAGTGTCGAGCGCCGCCCTTACCGCTCCGGGGTTGGCGTTGTAGCAGTCCACCAGAAGGTTCGAGCCCCTCGGTCCGGCGACAATCTCGCCGCGCAGAGAAGCCGCTCCCTCCCTGCCGAAAGGTTCCTCCCCCGGAGGAAGAGAAACGCCAAGTTCCGCGACCAGAGCGAGCGCCGCGAGTCCGTTCGTGGCGTTGTGCCTGCCCGGCAGGGGCAAAAAAATCTTTCTTCCGCCGACGTAGAAGGAACTTCCTTTCTCCCCGAGCGACTCATACCCTTCGCCCCGGAAATCAGCCCCCTTTTCCCAGCCGAAGGTCACGACCCTTATGTCTTTCCGTAGCTTTTCGGCGGCCTTTTCGATTGCCGGGTCCCCGTGGGGCAGAATCAGGGTTCCGCCGCTTTTAAGTCCTCCGGCGATGGCCAGCTTCTCCCGCGCAACTCCCTCCACGTCGCCAAGCCCCTCGGTATGGGCCGGGCCCACGCCGGTGACGAGGGCTACGTCGGGCTCGCAGATATTGGCGAGCTTTTCCATCTCTTCCGGGACCGAAATGCCGAGCTCGACAACCGCGAACTTCTCGTCCCCCACGGCTCCCAGAAGAGTCAGGGGAAGGCCGATGAGGTTGTTGAGGTTGCCGGGCGTGCCGAGCGTCTTCACGCCCGCTCCCCTAAGCAGCCTGAGGGCCAACTCCTTTGTCGTCGTCTTCCCGAAGCTTCCGGTCACCGCCGCCAGCCTGAACCCCGCCTTCCTTCGCGCCATCCGCCCGAGAGAGCCGAGGGCGGCGAGGGTGTCGGGGACCTTTATTACGGCGGCGGCTTTTGAGCCGGTGTCTTTCGAGACCAGAAGACCGGAAGCTCCGCCCGAAACCGCCTTGTCCAGAAAGTCGTGCGCGTCGAAGCGCTCTCCCGGAAGGGCCACGAAAAGCGTTCCCTCAAGCTCCTTTCGCGTGTCGGTACTGACCCCGGTAAAAACAGTGTCCGCGCCTTCCCCTCGAAGCAGCGCGCCGCCGGTGGCCGCGAGCGCCTCGGAGAGGAGGAATTTCACAGCCCGCCCCTCTGGCCGAGAAAATTAAGAGCCTTTTCCCGGTCGTCGAACCTGTCGGTCCGATCCCTGAAGATCTGATAGGTCTCGTGGCCCTTCCCGGCCACTATGACTATGTCGCCGGGGGCTGCGGCCTTCACCGCCCACCCTATCGCCTCTTCCCTGTCCTCGATGCGCGCGTACTCCCTGCACCCCGAGAGGAGGCCGCCGGAAACCTTTCGCCACTCGGGCGGAATCCCGGCCTCGATGGAATCGAGGATCAGGTTTGTCTCCTCCGAGCGGGAGTTGTCGGCGGTCAGGACCAGTACGTCGGCCCACTCGGCGGCGGCTTTCGCCATCAGGGGCCGCTTGGTCCTGTCGCGGTCTCCTCCGCAGCCGAAGACGCAGAAAAGCCGCCCGCGGGTAAGAGGCCGGACGGATTCCAGCACTCTTGAGAGGGCGTCGGGGGTGTGGGCGTAGTCCACGTAGACCCCTATGCCGAGGGTGTTTTCGACCTTTTCAAGCCTCCCCGGAGTCTGGGGCGCGTTTTCAAGGGCCTTTACCACCTTTTTGAAGTCCAGCCCGAGCGCCCACGCCACCCCCAGCGCCGCCGCCGAATTCTGGGCGTTGAAGGAGCCGGTGAGGGGCAGGGATATCGGCTCCTCGCCGCCCGGATAGAGGATCGTCCCGGTTATCCCTCCGGCGTCGTAGCGGGAGGCCTCGAATCGTATGTCGCCGCTCTCCAGCCCGAAGGTCACGACGTGGCCGCCGAGCTCCGAGGCGAGCATCCTGCCCCAGGGGTCGTCCACGTTGACCACCGCCTCCACGAGGCGCGGGTAATCGGTGAAAAGCATCTTCTTGGCCTGGAAGTATTCCTCCATCGAGCCGTGAAAATCCAGATGGTCCTGCGTGAGATTAGTGAAGACGGTGCAGGCGAAGGAGCACCCCGCCGTACGCTTTCGCATCAGGGCGTGGGAGCTTATCTCGGCCACCACCGCCTGAGCCCCCTCCCGGACCATCCGGGCCAGAATCGCCTGAAGGGCCGGGGCGTCCGGGGTGGTCAGGGGGGAGTCCTCCTCCGCGCCGGAGGGGTAGGAGTTGCCCACCGTGCCCATTCTGCCCGCACTGATGCCCGCTTCCCTCAAAATCTGCTGGATCAGGTGGGCCGTGGTGGTCTTGCCGTTGGTCCCGGTGATGCCGACGAGGGTCAGGGAGCGCGAAGGGTGGCCGAAAAAGGCCGAAGCGGCCCAGCCGAGAGCTTCCTCGGCGTCTTCCACAAGTATCCGCGCCATCCCGAAGGTGTCTGCGTCCTCCCGCTCCACGATGCAGGCTACCGCGCCGAGCTTCGCCGCGTTTTCGAGGAAGTTGTGGCCGTCGGTCTTCTCGCCGCTTATGGCCGCGAACAAAGAGCCTCCCCGGACCTGCCGCGAGTCGCAGACCACTCCCGTTACCTCCGGGTCGGAGGCGGGACCTTTAATTACGCCCGGCAACTGGGCTGCTATGACCGAGAGTCTCAACGTTTTTTGCTTCTGCCGGTTTTTCCGGCGGCTATGGGCTTCATCAGATGGCGTCGATAAATTCCAGAACGCACACCGTCTCCGGGAGAAGAGATTCTCCCGGAGGGGGCGTCTGGCGCTGTAAAAATCCGAATCCCTTTATCTCCAGCGCGACCGGCACGCCGGACTGTTCCAGACGGCGAAGCGCCTCGCGCATGGGGAGCCCCGCGAGATCGGGCATCGCTCCCGAGGTGAGGTTTTCGGCGGGGTACTCCGGCGGCTCCTCCGGGGCGTCTTCCATCGTTTTCTTCGCCACTTTCGGAGCGGGTTTCTCCTCTTCCTTTTCCTCCAGATCGGGCTTCGCCCCAAGCGTGGGCAGCGCCTGGCGGCAGATGGAACTGAAGACCGGAGCCGCGAGGGTGCCGCCGTATTCGCCAAGCCGCGTGTCGGGGCGGTCGATGGTGACCAGAACGGCTATCTTCGGGTTCCGGCTCGGAGCGAAGCCGATAAAACTGGCTACGACCCTCCGTTTGTCATACCTTCCGGTGGCCGGATCGGTCTGCCACGCGGTGCCGGTCTTGCCCGCTACCCTGTACCCGGGAACCTTTGCGAGCTTGCCTGTGCCACGGTCCCCGTAGACGACCCTTTCGAGCATGGAAGAGATGGTCTGGGCGGTTTTGGCTGAAATCGCGGTCCCGGCCGGTTCCGGCTCGAAGGTCCGCACCGCTTTTCCCTCGACGTCCAGTATCTCCCTGACGATCCGGGGCTTCATTCTGACCCCGCCGTTCGCTATCGCCGCATAGGCGGTCAAAAGCTGGAGCGGGGTGACGGAAACGCCTTGGCCGAAGGCCATGTTGATGCTCGTCATGCCCGACCACTTCTCGGGGGCGTGCAGTATCCCCCTCGATTCGGCGGAAAGGTCGACTCCCGTCGGCGTTCCCAGGCCGAAGCGCTTTAGCCCCTCGTAGAACTGGGCGCGGGAAATCCTCTGCGAGAGCTTGCCCACGCCGATATTGCTGGAGACCTCCAGCACCTCCGGCACCGTAAGGGTTCCATGTCCGCCGTGATCGTGGATCGTGTAGTCGTACACCCTCCACTTTCCGCCCTCGCAGTAGACCGAGTCGGTGATCGAGTGGCCCTTTTCGTCCAGATAGACGGAGAGGAAGATGCCCTTCATCGTCGAGCCGGGCTCGTAGACGTTGGTCACCGCCTGAATGACCCTCTGCTCCAGAGGCGCCTTCGAGTACTGATTCGGGTTGAGGGCGGGCGCCTGCGCCATTGCGAGAATCTCGCCCGTGGCCACGTCCATTACGATCGCGTTCCCGCCCTTGGCCTGATATTTTTCGACCGTCTTGTCCAGCTCGCTCTGCGCTACGTGCTGTATCTCCTCGTCGATGGTGAGGACGACCGAAGAGCCCTTGGCTTTCTCAAGATCCGGCACGCTTTCGAGCAGGTTTCTGGTGTCGCCGATGCGCTTTGTCCGCACGGCGAAATCCCTGCCCTTTAGCACGTCGTCGTATTTGTACTCGATGCCCCCTATGGGTTTGTCGCCGTCCCGCACTGCGCCGATAATCTGTCCGGCAAGGTCCCCCTTGGGGTAATAGCGGGTAGGCTGTACGTCCACGGTGATGAAATCGGAATCCACGGCGCGGATCTGGTCAGCCTCGGCCGGGGTGATCTTCGTCTTGAGCTGCGTAGCCGCCTTGTTTCTCTTCGTGACGAGTTCCAGGGTCTTGGGCCTGTCGAGCCCCAGTATGTTGCATACGGTGGCGAATTTCAGGGGATCGTCGGCGGCCCTCGCCGAGGTCGCGCAAACGTTGTAGCCCTGCACCGTTTTCGCGAGGGGCTGGTAGTTGCGGTCCAGAATTTCCCCGCGCTCCGCAGGGATTTTGACGGTGCGGTTGTGCTGTCTTGCAGCCAGCGTCACGAGGTCCTTGCGGGGGAAGAGATGGAGTTTTATCGCGAAAAAGGCGGCTGTTCCGAAGAGCGTAAACAAAAAGAGCCCGAGGACGACGATTCTCGCCCTGAAAACCGGAGCCCCTTCCCTTCGCTTATTCATCCAGAATTATTTTCTCTTCCATCTCGGGGCGCACGAGCCCCATCATCGCCGCCCTCGCCTCGAGCTGGTCGGGGCGTATGCGGTAGCCGAGTTCAGTCTTTAATTTGTTGACCTCTTCGCCGAGATTCTGGTGCGCCGTGTTCAGGCCCGAGAGCATGGTGGAAAGGCGCATCGCCTCCATCCGAAACCCCACGAGGGCGAGAAAGGAGAGGATAAGGGCCAGGGCCGGCGCAATCATCGGCAGCGCTTTTTTTACCGAGTCAAGGGAAATGGAAACTTCAATAGGCGCGCTTGCCGCCCGCCTTGTCTGCGCAGTGCTCATTTTGCTTTCCATGACCTGTTCCTCAAGAGGGCCGTATCTTTTCGGCCACTCGGAGACGGGCGCTCCGCGCCCTGGAGTTTATTCGTATCTCCTCCTCGGAGGGTTTGATCGCCTTGCGGGTCAGAACTTTCATCACGCCGGGCTCCTTGCACCCGCAGACCGGCGATCTCTCGGGGCATATGCAGTGCGGCTCGAACTCGCGCAGGGCCTGCTTGACCATCCTGTCTTCGAGCGAGTGGTAGGAAATTATCGCCACCCGTCCACCCGGCAGAAGCAGGGAGGGAACGCTTTCGAGAAAGGAAGCCAGCCCCTCCAGCTCGCGGTTCACCGCTATGCGAAGTCCCTGAAATATCTTCGTCGCCGGATGCTTTTCGCTCCGGCGGCCGAGGGCTTTTTCGATTATCGAGGCCAACTCGGCGGTGGTCGTTATGGGGCTTTCCGCCCTGGCCGCCGCTATGGCTCTCGCCGCCCGCTTCGCGTGTCTCTCCTCGCCGTAGTCGCGGAAGATTTTTGCGAGCTCCTCCTCGGAGGATTCGTTTACAAGCTCCCGGGCGCTTAAGGCGGCGTCGGGGCCCATCCTCATGTCGAGGGGGCCGGGCCTCATGAAACTGAAGCCTCTTTCGCCTTCGTCAAGCTGCCGAGAGGAGACGCCCAGATCCAGCAGTATCCCGTTGACCCCTTCGATGCCGAGTCCCGAAAGCAATTCTTTCGCGCGCGAATGGTTCCCCTGCACCGTGGTGAATCTTGACCCGAAGCCCGAAAGGCGTTTTCTGCACTCTTCGAGCGCCTCCGGGTCGCGGTCGATGCCGATGAGCCTGCCCCCGGGCCCAAGCGCTTCGAGAATAGCTCTCGCGTGCCCCCCGCCGCCGAGAGTCCCGTCCACGTAGACGCCCTCCCTGTCGGTAATGAGGCTTTCGACCGCTTCTTTCTTCAGAACCGGCAGGTGGTAAAATTCTTCGCCGCCTTCCGGACGCCTTTCGCCTGCGCCCGGAAACGGCCTAGATTCCATGTTTTTGAGCCGCCTCGAAGGACTCCTGCGGATTTGCGAGGAAGCTATCGTAGGCGCTCTCGTAGCGTTCGGGATTCCATATCTCGAAACTGGTCATCATCCCGCAGATGAGGACGTTGCCTTCGAGCCCGGCCTTTTCTCGTAGCGTCGGCGGTACGAGGATGCGTCCGGCCTTGTCCGGAACGCACTCCTCCGCCTTGGCGAAGATGTGGCGCTGGAGTTCGCGCAGGCGGTTGTCGAAGAGAGATACCGAGTTGAACTTGGCTTCCAGCACGCGCCACTCGTCGGCGGGGAAAGCGACAAGATGTCCCTCCTGAAGCGTGACGTAAAGGGGGAGCTCGTGCCTTGACTCCAGCAGTTCCCGGTATTTGGCCGGTATGCTGAGCCTTCCCTTGCCGTCCACTGTGTGTTTGAAGGTGCCCCGGAACATCTTTTTCCCTCTACTCGCCCCCACTCAATCCCACAATATGACACTTTGCCCCACAGTTGGGGATATTACAGCCGGTTTCCGGGGGTGTCAAGCCACAGAAGGCGAAAAAATCCCACCGGCGCAAAAGAATATGAGGCGGAAAAACGGGGGCGTTAAAGGAGCGGCGAGGGCAGCCGGAGCGGTGCGTTAAAAGCGGAGAAACTGTTTTTATGGAGGAAAGGGGAGGTAAAGCCGGATCGCCCCGGTTCGTCACTCTTCTTTGGCGGTGTCGGGGGGAACTAAAGGGGAAACCCTTATGAGCACGATGCGGCGGCCGCTTATACGCTCGACGCTGAAGCGGGCCTTGTCGAAGGTGAAGGATTCGCCCTTGTTGGGTATGTGGCCCAGCCTGGTCATCATGAAACCCGCGAGGGTGGTGTCTACGTTCGTCGGGAGGCGCATTCCGAGGGTTTTGTTGACGTCGCGGATAGTTACGGTTCCCCTCACGAAGGCGTCGCCTCCGGGCAAAAAGCGGATCGCGTCGCCCTCGATGTCGTGCTCGTCGCGTATCTCGCCGACGATCTCCTCCAGCACATCCTCCAGGGTCACTATCCCCTCGAAGCTTCCGTATTCGTCCACTACCATCGCGATATGGGTGTGCTTTGACTGGAACTGGAAGAGAAGGGTTTCGAGGGTCATCGACTCGGGGACGAAAAAGGTTTCCCGCAGGACTGAATTGAGGGGCTGGGGAGCCTCCTTCGTCATGAGAGCCAGCACGTCCCTGGCGTGAACCACGCCTATTATCCTGTCGAGGCTGTCGCCGAAGACCGGCATGCGCGTAAGGCCGCTGGAGACGAACTTTTCCGCCGCCTCCAAAAGAGGGGTCGCGATGTCGAGGGCGACGACCCTTGTTCTGGGAACCATCACCTCTTTTACGCTGTGGCGCGATATCTGGAAGATTCCGTGGAGCATCATGCGCTTGGCGACCGGTATCGAGGCGTCGGATTCCTCGGCTATGAGGGTGCGGACCTCCTCCTCGGAAAGCTTTCGCCGGACCGTCATATCGACGTGGCCGCCGAAGAGCCGCAGAAAACCGTCGGAAAGCGCGGTGATGAGTATGACCACCGGCCAGAGGAGCCTGGTGATGATGGAGAGGGTTCCCGCCACGGAGAGCCCCACCTTTTCGACGTGGCGGCTGGCGAAGGTCTTCGGTGAGATCTCTCCGAAGATGAGCAGAAACAGCGTCATTCCGCCGGTGGCGATGGCGATGCCGCTGTCGCCGAAAAATTCTATGGCGAGCGCCGTGGCTATGGAGGAGGCGGCGATGTTGACTATGTTGTTGCCGACGAGGATGGTCCCGATGAGCTGTTCTTTTTTCGAGAGGAGGCGCTTGAGGGTTTTGGCCCGGGGGTCGCCTTTTTTAGCCAGAAAGCGCAGGCGCAGCCAGTCGAAGCTGAGAAGGGCCGTCTCGGCGCTCGCGAAGAAGGCGGAGACCAGGATCAGTAAGACCAGGATAATGCCCAGCGTTACCGGATCGAGGCCGGATGGGGGACTATCCATATGTTGAATGTACCGTCAGTTTGCTTCGCCCGGCGTAAGGACCTTTACCTCGAACTGTTCGATTCCCTTGGGCGGGTTCGGGATTACGGCCAGGAAGGGCGCTTTGCCCCCGGGCTCAATGTAAAGGTCGCCCTGCGGTTTTTCCAGTTCGGCGACGATGGATTTCGGGTCCATCTCTTCGAGTTTTCCGGAATCCAGAAGGTTGCCGCACCAGGTCGTCGCTGTAGCGAGGGTGGTGTTGCCTTCGCCGAGCGCGACGGCGCTGATTTTGGGGCAGCTCAGCGGCTTGGAGGAATTATTGGTGACGAAACCCGATATTATGAAGAGCGTCTTGCCGTCGGGCCTTGTGAAGTAGGCGCCGTTGGGCACGCCCAGCGTCGCGAGGCCGGCTTTTCCGGCAAAGGAGGAGGTGAACTTGGCAAAACCCGAAGGCGTTATAACCTTCAAGTAAGAAGGTTTTACAATCACAAGAGCGGCGAGCCCCAAAAGCAGCAGCAAAAGGACGTAGAAAACAGCCCCGAACCTTCTCCCCGACACGGCCCCGGCCTCCGGGGGAATTACCATCTCCTTCAGAGGGCGTATGCCGAAGACGAGGCCGCAACGGCAGCACTCAACTTTTTGCCCGCCGGGGTCGATTTTATCTTCGGGGATGTCGAAGCGAGTTTCACAATCCAGGCAAGCGACGCGCATGGCGATCCTTATAAAATTTAGAATCTTGTGAACTTTTATGTAATAATATGCTTACGGGAGCGGAAATATCAAGTGCGAGTCTCGCTTTCGTAAAAATAGGGATACCCGGAGCGATATGATCCAGGCCAAGAGCGACACCCTTCTTCACAAAGTCGAGGATAGTTCGAGCCAGATACTTGATGTTCTCACGGACATCGGAAGGGCTTTGACCTCTACTCTGGACCTGGGCGAAGTCCTCCAGCTGGTGGTTCACAGAATCGGGGTTCTGTGTCCCGCCTCCCACCGCGCCCTTCTTCTTCCGGATACCGGTTCGGACGGCCTCGTCTACCACTACGTCGCCGGTCCCGGCGCGCCCCTGCTCTCCCAGAAGAAAATCAACCTCGGCGAGGGCGTGGCCGGGTGGACGGCGATGCACGCCGAGCCCATGTTCGTAAAAAGCCTGAAAAAAGACCTGCGCTTCGGCAGCCTCATCCCCGAATCCTCGGAGCTTTACGGCTACTCCTTCCTTTGCCTGCCCCTCAAGTTCAAAAACAGGGTGATAGGCGTAATGGAGCTTGGGGACAAAAACTGCAGGCTTCTTGAAGACGAGACCACATTGATGGCCCTCAAGGCCGTCGCCAACCTCACCGCCGTAGCCATCGACGGCGCCAAAAGCTATTCGAGGATACAGCACCTCGTCATCGTCGACGAGCTGACCGGGCTCTTCAACGCGGGCTACCTGCACGATTTTCTTGATTACGAACTGGAAAGGGCCAGACGCTACAGGATGAATCTGGCGGTGGTCTTTCTGGACATGGATTTTTTCAAGAGGGTGAACGACACCTTCGGCCACCTCGTCGGCAGCAGGCTGCTCACCGAGATAGGGCAGCTCATAAAGCGAAACATACGAAAAGCGGATATGGCTGCGAGGTACGGCGGCGACGAGTTCGTGGTGGTTTTGCCGAACACCTCCATAGAAGGGGCGATGAAGGTAGCCGGGAATCTGCGGGAAATCATAAAGAATCAGGAATTTCTGACCGAGCACGGCCACTCCATGAAATTGACCGCCTCCTTCGGGGTCTCGGCCTTCCCCAGAGACGGGGATTCAAAGATACGGATACTGCAGAAGGCGGACGACGCGATGTATCGGGCAAAAGAATGTGGTCGCGATATGGTCTGCGAAGCTTGAGGACGGCTTCGGCTTTTGCCGCGGGACTTCGTCGCTACTCGGTCGCGCTCCTCGCCGTAGGCACGCTACTGTCTTCGTCGCGCTCCCTGCGGGCTCCTCGCCCGGCGAACAAAATCCAAAGCCGTATTAAAAGGCCGTTAGTCCCAACGTAGGGTGTGTTAGCCGCGAAGCGGCGTAACGCACCATTCTTATTTAAGATTATTCATTGGTGCGTTACGGCTTCGCCTAACGCACCCTACACAACTTTATGCTATTTGTGCAGATATTTTGCCGTCGATTAACTTCTTCACTCTGTGTGCAGACCGCAAATACTTCCAATCTACCTCAATGCTCTTGCCGCTTCCGGCAGTATCAATAATTACACTAGCGTAATTGAAAATCTTGCCAATAATTGTTTCCTTTATTTCGGTAGAAGTGACAAACTTGAATGGAACTGATTTTACACTGGTCGTGATTATGCCGGTTCTAGTCAATAAACCCCTATTTGTCAATGCGTACCTAGTCGATAATCTTGAAAAAACAATATAAATTGCAGGTGAAGCCAAAACTAAATATACCAATGGCATACCTCGCATTTCATCTTTACTCTGCATCGATAACAATGCTATAAAACTCAACAACATTAAACCAATCCATACATATGAAAAAATACAGCTCATAACGCTAGGTTTATCTTGGAATTCGATAATTTCATCTGATTGCAGATGCTTGGTGTCAATGTCCCACATAGAAATACCCTCCATTTAGTACGTTGGGAGCATAGCGATTCCCAGCGATTGCGAGCCGATGCGCTGGCACTGATTTAATTTGTGTGCGATTGTACAGGATTTTTTTGTCGCGCTCAATTTGTTGTTTTGGCAGTTATTATTTGGTAATTTTTGGTGCGTTACGGCTCCGCCTAACGCACCCTACGTTCTTTGTTACTCCAACCCAAAAATCGCCGCTGCGAACGCCGGGTTTGACGCGAAATGGAGGTGTATGTAGCCGCCGAGAGTCTTTCCGGTGAGATAACCTTCCCCCGCCAGCTCTTCCCCCCTCGAATTTCTTACCCTGTAGGCCCGTTCGATTGTCCCGCCCATTTCCTCGATGGTGCTGTAGTGAAATTCGTGGCCCCTCGCCTTTTTGCCGGGCACGGGCGAAAGGAGGGTTCCCTCGACCTCCCTGTAGCCGAGGCTGAAGGTGCCTTTCCCCATTTTCGCCGTCGAGGGGAAGATTCCGGCCATTTCGCTCCTTGTTCCCGAGCAGTCTTCGACCGCGCGGCAGAGGGTCATGAAGCCGCCGCATTCGGCGTAGATGGGAAGACCTCTGGCGTGCATGTCGCGGACGCGGTTAAGAAAGCCTTCGTTGCGGCTGATCTTGTCGGCGTGGAGCTCGGGGTAGCCGCCGCCGAGGTAGAGGGCCTCGGCCTCGGGGGGGACGGCGTCGCCGTCGGTGGGGGCGAAGAAGACGAGCCTGGCACCGAGTCCCTCAAGTATCTTGAGGTTTTCCTCGTAGTAAAAGCAGAAGGCCCTGTCGCGGGCGACGGCGACGGTCTTTGTCTTCGCGCTTCCGGCCGGAACAGCCTCCGGAGGGATTTGGGTTCTGGTCGCTATGAGCAGCCTGTCGAGTTCGACGCTCTCTTCGGCCATCGCGGCGAGGTTGTCGAAAAATCCGGGCAGAAGCTCCATGTCCTCGGGGGTGACGAGCCCGAGGTGGCGGTGGGGGATGGCGATCTCGTTGTGCCTGCCGAAAGCCCCCAGCGCCTGGGGCAGCCCGGCCTCTTCCAGCGCCTCGTCGAGTATCCGCCGGTGGCCCTTCGTCCCCACCCGGTTCCAGATTATCCCCGCGAAGCGAAGGTTCTTGTCGAATTCGACGAACCCCTTCACCAGCGCCGCCGCGCTTCTTGCCATCGAGCGGGCGTCGACCACCAGCACTATGGGAAGATCGAGGAGCCGGGCGAGGTCGGCGGTGGAGCCGTCGGGCCTTCTCCCGTCCACGCCGTCGAAGAGACCCATCACCCCTTCGACGACGGAAACCTCGGCCCCGGCGGATTCCCTGCGGAAGATTCTCAGGTTGGCCTCCGGCGGCAGCATCCAGGTGTCGAGGTTGTAGCTCACCGCGCCCGTGGCGTAGCGGTGGTGGGCGGTGTCGATGTAGTCGGGCCCCGCCTTGAAGGGCTGCACGAAAAGGCCCCTCGCCTTCAGGGCCGCCATTATCGAGAGGGTGACGGTGGTCTTTCCCGCGCCGGAGCGCGGGGCGGCTATGACGAAGGCGCTTTTCATGCGGATTCTTTCACCGTGACGGGCGGACGAAGCCCCTGTGCTTCGCCGAAGGATTTTTCGACGAAGTCAACGCGGGCGCGCGGCGGGCCGCGTTCGCACCACTCCAGCATCTTTTGGAGCGCATTTTCTTCACCCTCGAAGAGCCCTTCGACCTCGCCTGCGTAGCGGTTTCGCACCCACCCGGCGAGCCCCAGCTCGTTGGCCCTGTCGGCGGCGGACTGGCGGAACCAGACCCCCTGCACCCTGCCGCTGATGAGAACGCGCACCGATTTTTTCACGTCCCCTCCGATACCGAGCCGACGACCAGCTCGGGTATGCGCAGGGTCGGCTGGGCGTCGGCGACGGGCACTCCCTGCCCGTCCTTGCCGCAGGTGCCCGGCGCGAAGCCGAGATCGCTTCCGGCCATGTCGATCTCCAGAAGAACCCTCGGGCCGTTGCCCGCGAGGGTCGCGCCGCGCACCGGCTCGCCGATTTCGCCGTCCTCGATCATGAACCCCTCCGAGACCTCGAAGACGAAGTCGCCGCTGAGGGTGTTCACCTCTCCGCCTCCCATCCTCGTCACGTAAAGCCCGCTCTTCGTGGACCGGAGGATGTCGCCGGGGTCTGAGAGGCCGGGGGCGATGAAAGTGTTGGACATGCGGGGAATCGGGGGATGGGCGAAGGATTCCCGTCTGCCGTTTCCGGTAGGCGCATGGCCCTCTTTCGCGGCGCTCCGGCGGGAGTGGAGGAAGCCCCTGAGCACTCCGCGCTCCACCAGCAGGGTGGGCGAGGCGATGGTTCCCTCGTCGTCATATATATAGGAACCGCGCTTGCCCGAAAGGGTGGGGTCGTCCATGACGGTTATCAGCGGCGAGGCCACCAGCTTTCCGATCTTTCCTTCGTAGGCGGAGTAGCCCTCGCCTACGAGATCGCCTTCGAGGCCGTGGCCCACCGCCTCGTGGATCATCGTGCCCCCCGCCGAGGAGGAGAGGACCACAGGCATGGCTCCCGCCGGGGCTTTCCTCGCCCCCAGCATCCTCACGGCCCTCTTCGCCGCCGTAAGAGCGATCTCCTCGGGGTTAACGGTGTCGAAGATCTCCCAGCCGGAGCTTTGGCCCACCGCTTCGTAGCCGGTCTGGGTGACTTTCCCCCCGGTCGCGACGACGAAGACTGAAAAATATATACCCTTCTGGGATTCGATGACGATGAGGCCGTCTTCCCGCGCGAGCAGTACCTCTCTGACGAAGTCGCGGCAGGAGACCCTGACCTGTCTGACCCTCCTGTCGAAACCTCTGGCCGTTTTTTCCGCTCTGAGGCACAGTTTCGCCTTCTCCCGGAGGGACGGCTGAAAAATATTTTCGCCGGAGGAGGGATTTGCGATTACCGGCTCCCGCCACTTTATCCCCCCCGCCTTTTTCCCGCCGGAAAGTTCCCGCGAAAGCTTGAGAATGGCGGCGCTTGAGGGGTTTGAAGCGTGGGAGAAGAGAACGCGGTCCCTGAACACGGCGCGCAGACCGGCTCCGCAGGAGACGAAGGTTCCCGCCTCCTCGACCTTTCTGTCCTCGACCGTTACGTAGCCGCCCGTAGAGCTTTCCCGGAAGAGGTCCGCCAGAAGCGCCCCTCCGGCGAGATTTTTGACAGCCAGCGCGGCCGTTTCCATCGGTTCGCCGTTCACCATATCCCCCGGTCGGCTATCTCTACGGAAAACTCCTCCCCGAGGGCTTCCAGGAGTTTGTCCAGCTCTTCTTTCCTGCTCATCTCGGTGTAAATCCGAACCAGCCCCTCGCCGCCGGGAAGGGTCGTCGAGACGGCGAGGCCGTCGTAGGCGTCGAGTATGTAGCGCAGGAAGAATATCTCCTCGCGGGGAACCCTGCACAAAACCCATATCTCGGAAGGGGCTTTGGCGGTTATGTCTTTATCGGTAAGGTTCATTTCTTCCCAAATTGCAGTTTATGAGAATTCAGACCGTTAAGTACTGTTGGATTTGATTAGCACAGCTTACAAATCACTACAAGACGTACATTTTCGGAAAGGTCCTTTTTCGTCTTTGGTTTTCTTGATTCAAAAAGGTGAAATGGTATGTTATCTTGAATTGGATGAAAAAGAGCATGTTGGAAGAGTCCGCCCGAAAATGACCACGGAGAATTCGATGACCCGACTCTGTCTTCTGTTTTTCGCGCTCACGCTCCTCGCGGGGTGCGCGAACACTGAAACTGTCGCCAGGCAGGATCTGGCCGACAGAAAGATAGAAGAGCTCGGCGCCGCGTCGCAAAAGCTTTCCATGAGAATGGACGAGCTTTCACGCGAGATGGTCGATCTGAAGGAGAGGCTCTCGAAGGCCGAGAAAACCTCCAGGGCCGAGACAAAATCCGCTCCGGCCCCGGAAGCTCCCGCGCCGAAAGCCGTTGAACCCCCTCCCGCGCCCTTTTCCGTTAAGGCAGATAAGGCGGAGGAAAAGAGCCCGGTCGAGATGGAATTGCCCGCTCCCGCCCCAAGGGCGGCAGTGGAAGCTCCTAAACCGGAGGTGAAGGACGCGAAGGACGGGGCGGCGAAGGTTTCTCCCCCTCCCGCGCCGCCGGTAGCGCCTGCGCCGCCTGACGAGCCTTCCGCCCTTTACTCGACCGCCTTCGCCGGTTACCGCAACGGAAAGTACGCGAAGGCCATACTGGATTTTGAAGAATTCCTGCAGAAGTACCCCGATCACGATTACGCCGACGACGCCCAGTACTGGATCGGCGAAAGTTATTTTTCACAGGGCGAGTACGAGCAGGCGGTAGTCGAATTCGCCCGTCTTCTTGAGCGTTTCGCCAACAAGGCCAGGGCTGCCGACGCCTGTTACATGATGGGCGAGAGCTATGAGAAGCTGGGGCAGCCTGACAAGGCGGCCGCTTTTTACCGCAGGACCGTAAGCGAGTACCCCCAGAGCGAGGGCGCCCGCCGAGCCAAACTGAAGCTCAAGACTCCGTAAACCAAGGAGGTTGCCGTGAAAAACGGATGGATTCTGGCCGCTGTTTTTGCCCTTGGCGTAACTTCGCCCGCGCTGGCGGACGAACCGTATAAGGTCAACAGGGGAGATACCCTGTGGGGCATTTCGGGGAAGTTTTTCAGTTCCCCTCCCAAATGGCCCGTACTGTGGTCGAAAAATCCCCAGATCCACAACCCTCACTGGATTGAGCCGGGCGATCCGATCTACCTCGAAGGAAAAAAGCCCGAGGAAACGGCCACGGTCGAGGATATCCGCCTTCCGGTGGAAGTGCTCACGCCGCCTCCGCCTCCCGAGCCGGTAGCCCAGACCCCCGTTGAGACGCCGAAGGATCAGGAAGCCGGAAAGGATGCGGGCGAGGCCGCGAAGAACGGCGCAAAGAAACCCGCCATAAAGGGAACGAGGGATTTTGCCTCCTCCCCTGACCAGTTTTCCTTGAAGAGCGGCCGGATACTCGATTACATCAGCCCCAAAAAGGCCGAGAGGCTGGGAACGATAAGGCCGATACTTGAAAAGGACGCCTTCGTGGAAAAAGAGGAGGTGTTCGTCGACCCTGTGGCCCAGGACAAGATCGCCGCGGGCGATATGCTCGCTATAATCGACGATACCAGAGAAGTATTCCACCCCGCCGACAATCTCTCCCGCGGCTATCAGGTAAAGATGCTTGGCGCCGCCGAGGTGCTGAATGTGGAAGACGGCGTCGCCAAGGTGCGTATTATCTTCTCAAACGACGCGGTGACTCCGGGGTGCGGCGTAATGGCCCTCCGCGATTTCCCGGCCGAGATTACACCCGCTAAAGCCAGTTCCGCGATAGAAGGCGTCGTTCTCGCCGGCGAGGAGGACATAACAATGTTCGGCTCGGACGACATCATCTTCCTCGACAAGGGGACGGCGCAGGGCATTCAAAGGGGAAACCTCATAGCGATACCCTTCCAGTCCACGGGAGCCGGAGCGGAGGGTATGGTGGTTGAAACCGACAAGCCCATCGCCGTGGGGGTGGTGGTTTCCGCCGAGGAGAACTCCTCTACCGTCTACGTGATCAAGAGCCGCTACACGATAGTGGCCGGTCAGCGCTTCGCGGCGGTTTCCGATTCCCCTTGACAGAATAGAAACCCTTCTCCTATATTTCGCGTTTTCCGCGGAACACGGGGCCGCCGAATGTAAGGGTGCGCTCAGGGATCAGTGTCGCGTGCGGTTAGGGCTTAGGCGGCATGGACGTTGATTCGCCCTGTCCGGCCCGCGCAAAAGCGTTTCGGGATGAAACGGCGTCCATATCGGAAGCGGCCAGCCGCACGGGACACTAAGCATGTTTGAAAGCCTTTCAGACAAGCTTTCCTCGGTTTTCAAAACCCTAAGGGGCCGCGGGAAGTTAAATGAGGCGGACGTCGAAGCCGCCATGCGCGAAGTCCGCATGGCGCTGCTGGAAGCGGACGTCAACTATAAGGTAGTCAAGGATTTCGTCGGGAGCGTGAAAGGGCGTTCCCTCGGCCAGGAGGTCGCGAGAAGCCTGACCCCCGGCCAGACGGTTGTGAAGATCGTCCGGGAAGAGATGGTGCGGATCATGGGCGAGGGCCACGAGCCCCTCGACCTTAGGGCCGCTCCTCCCGTAGTGATAATGCTGGTGGGGCTGCAGGGCTCCGGCAAGACGACCACCGCCGGAAAGCTCGCGCTCTACATAAAGAAGCAGCTAAAGCGCGACCCGTATCTGGTCCCGGTGGACGTATACCGTCCGGCGGCCATACAGCAGTTGAAGAAGGTCGGCGCGGACCTCAGCATACCGGTCTACGATTCAAACCCCGCCGAGAACCCGGTCGCGATAGCCAAAAAGGCTTTCGAGGCGGCGAAGCAGGGCGGCTACGACACCGTCATACTGGACACCGCCGGACGCCTGCACATAGACGAAGAGCTGATGGGGGAGCTAAAGAACCTCTCCTCGGCGCTCTCCCCCCGGGAGATACTCTTCGTCGCCGACGCGATGACCGGTCAGGACGCCGTAAACGTCGCCAGGGAGTTCGACGCGGCCCTGGGCGTTACCGGCGTTGTCCTGACCAAGCTCGACGGCGACGCCAGGGGCGGCGCGGCCCTCTCGATACGGGCCGTAACCGGGAAATCGGTGAAATTCGTCGGCGTGGGAGAGAAGGCGCAGGCGCTCGAACCCTTCCACCCCGACGGCATGGCCTCGCGCATCCTCGGGATGGGCGACATGCTCTCCATCATAGAGAAGGCCGGCAGCGTCATCGAAGCCGGCGACGTCGCCGCGATGGAAGAGAAGCTCTTAAAGAACACCTTCACCCTCGTGGATTTTCGCGACCAGCTCCTCATGGTCAAGAAGATGGGGGGAATGGAGGAGGTTCTCGGAAAACTCCCCGGCATGGGGAAGGCGCTGGGAAACGTCAAGGCCGACGAAAAAGACCTGACGAAGACCATCGCGATAATAAACAGCATGACCCCCGGCGAGAGAAAGCGGCCCGACACGATAAACCCGAGCCGCAAGAGGAGAATCGCCAATGGGAGCGGAACCCGCGTCGAGGACGTGAACCGCCTTTTGAACCGCTTCCGGGAAGCCCAGAACATGATGAAGAAGATGGGCGGACTCCTGAAGGGCGGCGGAAAGATGGCGAAATTGCTGGGTAAGGGGCTGGGTAAGGGGCTGGGTAAGGGGCTGGGTAAACTCCCCTTCCCGATGAAATAGTAAGGCTATTCAAAAACTGTTGCGACCCTCGTTTTCTATGTCGCGTGCTCGCGGAGGGACTCGCCGTAGCGCTGCTACTGTCTCGCCCTTTCGCTGCGCGGCTCCTTGAAAACGGGGCTCTCACGACGTTTTTAAATAGCCTCATAAGTCGCATAAAATAAAACTCTGCCCGGCAAAGCCCGGGCCAGGTTGATGTCCAAGGGAGAATAGAAATGGCAGTAAAGATCAGGCTCGCCCGTCACGGCGCGAAGAAACGCCCCTTCTACCGTATAGTGGTAGCCCAGTCCGAGGCCCCGCGCGACGGAAGATTCCTTGAAATCGTGGGAACCTACAATCCCCTCACCGAACCGGCCACCATCCTGGTCGAAGGCGAGAGGATCAAGCACTGGATAGCGAACGGCGCCGTTCCTTCCGCTACGGTTCACAGTCTTCTGAAGAAGGCGGGTGTCTACAAAGAAGCCGCGGCCGAATAATCCGCGCGCCAGCCTTGGCGGCCCTTCCGGCGAGAAGCTGGTCGCCGCGGGAAGATTCGGCCGTCCGCACGGCGTTTTGGGCGAGGTTCGCCTCGACACGATGGGGAATCTCCCGAAGGGTCTTCACGGGTACAGCCGCTTTTTCATCGACAAGGGCGACAAGGTCGTCCCGGTGGAGATAGAAGGCTGGCGTGAGGCCGACAAGTTCCTGCTCCTTAGGGTCGCGGGGACGGGCGACAGGGACAGCGCGGCGCGCCTTACCGGCAAGACCCTCTACGTACCCAGAAGCGAGATGCCTCCTCTGGGCGAGGGTGAGTACTATTACGCTGACCTCGAGGGAATGGCCGTCGTCGACGACGAGAGCGGCCGGGAACTGGGAGAGGTCGCCGACGTGAAACCCTGGGGGGATTACGACATGCTCTTCATCCGCAGCGGCGGCCGGACCTGGCTGTTGCCGGTGTTGGGCGAATTCGTAATCGACATGGATTTGGGCGCCGGGATTATCCGGGTAAAGGTGCCCGAGGGGCTTGGGCCGTGAAGTTCACGGTCATCACCCTTTTCCCCGAGTTCTTTGAAAGTCCTCTTTCCTCCGGTCTCCTCGGAAAGGCCGTGGAGGGGGGGCTCGTAAAGGTCAGCCTCGTTGACCTTCGCCCCTACGGCGAAGGCAAACACCGCTCCACCGACGACTACCCCTTCGGGGGAGGCGCGGGGATGGTGATGATGGCGGGACCGGCGGTGCGCGCCATAGAGGATGCGAGAAAAACCGATCCCGGCGCGAAGGTTGTTCTCCTGACGCCGCAGGGGTCGCTCATGAGCCAGAAAAAGGCGCGCGAGTTCGCCTCCCAGGGCTCGGTGACCTTCCTGTGCGGCCGCTACGAGGGGTTCGACGAGAGGATACGTTCCTTCGCCGACGAGGAGCTTTCCCTCGGGGATTTCGTCCTCATGGGCGGCGAGAGCGCGGCGCTGGCGGTACTGGAGGCGGTTTCGCGCTACGTGCCCGGAGTGTTGGGGGATATGGCCTCCACCGAGGAGGAGAGCCTTTCGCAGGGGCTCCTCGAATACCCCCACTACACGAGACCGCGAGAGTTTCGGGGGATGGAGGTTCCGGAGGTTCTGCTTTCCGGCAACCATGAAAGGATTTCCCGCTGGAGAAGGCTTCAGTCGGTTCTTCGGACCGCGAAAAAGCGGCCCGATCTCCTGGCGGAGGCGAAGCTGACCGAGGTGGAGCTTGAAGCGGTGAAAAGCGCCGGAGAGGCGAAGCCCGAGTGAGGGAGAACGTTTTTCTCCTTTTAATGCACCACCCCACCGTTGACAGGGAGGGGCGGATCATCACGAGCGCGATAACCACGCTCGACATGCACGATTTCGCCAGACTGGCCCGCACCTACGGCCTCGGCGGGGTGCTTGTCCAGACGAACCTTCCCCAGCAGGTAGAGCTTATAAAGAGGCTGCTCGGCCACTGGGTAGAGGGAAAGGGCGGAGAGTTCAACGCCGACCGCAAGCACGCCCTCGAATGCATAACCTTCGCGCCCACCTTCGAGGAGGCCGTCGCGGAGGTAAAAAAGCGGTGCGGCGAGCCGCCGCTGGTAATCGCCACCAGCGCCAGAGACGTGGGAAAGCCGGTTGTCTCCTTCGCGGAAGCGAAAGAGAGGCAGGCCAAGAGCGGACGGCCGCTTATCGTGCTCTTCGGCACCGCGTCGGGTCTGGCTCCCGAGGTTTTCGAGGGTTGCGACCTCGTGCTGGAGCCGATAGGAACACCATCGGGGTACAACCACCTTTCGGTGCGCAGCGCCGCTTCGATAACGGTGGACAGGCTTTTTGGATGAAAGCGCCGAACGGCGCATGGACTTTTAATATAAAAACGGTTATATAACCGCTTCGGGTGAGAAATGGCCGCTTTTGCGGACTACAGCCGCCCAGAGGAGTTGCAGCATGAACCCGATTGAACGTATAGAACTTGGCCAGATGCGCATGGATGCGCCGAGCCTTCGCTCAGGCGACAAGGTGCGCGTTCACTACCGCATCCGTGAAGGCGAAAAGGTGCGCACCCAGATCTTCGAGGGCGTTATGATCGGCCAGAAGCGCGGAGGCGTGCGCGCCGCTATCACCGTTCGCAAGATAAGCTTCGGCGTCGGCGTGGAGCGTATTTTCCCGCTGCATAGCCCACTCATCGAGAAGGTCGAGCTTGTCAACCACAACCGCGTCCGCAGGGCCAAGCTCTTCTACCTGCGCATTCTTCGCGGCAAGGCCGCGCGCCTCAAGGAGCTTCGCAGGCCGTAAAGTCATGGCCCGGGGCCTCAAAGCACGGGACGAGGCGATACGCCGCAAGGGGTACCCCCTCCTCTGTGGAGTCGATGAGGCCGGCAGGGGGCCGCTCGCGGGGCCGGTGGTGGCCTCGGCGGTCGTGCTCGACCCCGGAAGAGTGCCCAAGGGGATAGACGATTCCAAGCGCCTCGTCAAAGAGGAGCGGGAGAGGCTCGAACCCCTCATCATGGACAGCGCCATAGCTTGGGGTATCGGCTTGGCCGGGCCCGAAGAGATAGACGCGCTGAACATTCTTCGCGCATCGTTGCTTGCAATGGAAAGGGCGATCTCCCAACTCGGGAGACCGCCCGATTTCATTTTGGTGGACGGCATTCACCGGGTAGGCTCGGACCTGCCGCAAAAGACCCTCATAAAGGGCGACTCCCTTTCCGCCTCCGTCGCGGCGGCCTCGATACTGGCCAAGGTGCACCGCGACAGGCTCATGGCGGAGGTCTACGCCCGGGAGTACCCCGGCTACGGCTTCGAGCAGCACATGGGCTACGCCACCGCCGAGCACAGGGAGGCCCTGAAAACCCTCGGCCCCTCGCCCATACATCGCAGAACCTTCAAAGGCGTCAGGGAATACCTCAGGGACACCCCCTGGCCCGTTCAGCTGGAGCTGCTGTGAAGGCGGGCGGCAAAACTTCGGGAGACAGGGGCGAGAACCTCGCCGCCGGGTTCCTCGAAAAAAACGGATTTAAAATCGTGGAGCGCAACTGGCGCTGCAAAGGAGGGGAGATAGACATAATCGCCATCGACGGGAAGACCCTTGTTTTCGTAGAGGTAAAGGCGCGGGGCGACTCCTCACTCGGCACCCCCTTCGAGGCCGTGAACTTCCGCAAGGTGGCGCGGATCGAGCACGCGGCGCGTCTCTTCCTCGCCTCAAAAAAACTCGAAGACGTCTGCATAAGGTTCGACGTTGTGGGAGTGGCGCTTGACTCGGTTCCTCCCCGGCTGGAACTCATACGGGATGCTTTTCGCCCTGCTTCCGCCTGGGGTTGAGCAACTCCCGGCGCATCCTTTCCGCCCCCGACGTCGTCATGTCCTCGCTCAAGGGCTCGCCGTAGCGCTGCTACTGCCTCGCCCTCTCGCTGCGGGATTCCTCGCCGTGAACGGAAAGCCGCGCCGGTAAATGCGCCTTGCCGCGCCGTAGCATTAGCGAAGGCGGGGCGCCGAAATAGTTTGCCGGAATGTATTCACCCCGTCCGCTACGGGATTCCTCGCCGGGAACATAAAAGCCGCGCCGGTAAATTCTTGCGTCTGCCTGCAAAAACTTTGTCTGCAGCCTTTGGATGACTTTTACTCCCGTTTTGTGTTATTAATACCGGGTTTAGTCCGTCAACTTGAATTTTTAAATTCGGGAAAGAAAAGCCAAGATGCTGACCCCACAGAGCAGAATTCCAGTTCCCATCGAAGACGAAATGAAGCGTTCCTACCTCGATTACGCGATGAGCGTAATCATCGGAAGGGCGCTGCCGGACGTGCGCGACGGCCTGAAGCCCGTCCACCGCAGGGTGCTTTTCGCGATGCACGATCTGGGGAACAGGTGGGACAAGCCCTACAAGAAATCCGCCCGCGTCGTCGGCGACGTTATAGGTAAATACCACCCCCACGGCGACACGGCGGTCTACGACACCCTCGTGCGCATGGCGCAGGATTTTTCGCTGCGCTACCCGCTGGTCGAGGGTCAGGGAAACTTCGGCTCGATAGACGGCGACGCCCCTGCGGCGATGCGTTACACCGAAGTCCGCATGGACAAGCTGGCCGGGGAGCTTCTGGCCGACCTGGAAATGGAGACGGTGGGGTTTTTGCCCAACTACGACGGCTCCCTGATGGAGCCGGAGGTCATGCCCTGCAGGTTCCCCAATCTTCTGGCGAACGGCAGTTCCGGCATCGCGGTCGGCATGTCGACCAATATCCCGCCCCACAACCTCCGCGAGCTTTGCGACGCGCTCGCCCTTCTCATACAAAATCCCGACGCTGGCATAGCCGAGATAATGCAGGTCCTGCCCGGCCCCGATTTCCCGACGGCGGGCTATATTTACGGCTCGCGGGGAATCTACGACGCCTTCACCACCGGCAAGGGCTCGGTGAAGATACGGGCCAAAGCGGTGGTCGAAAAGAACCCGCGCACCGGCAGGGAGGCGATAATCGTCAACGAGCTTCCCTACACCGTCAACAAGGCCAAGGTGGTCGAGGAGATCGCCGAACTGGTCAAGGAAAAGAAGCTGGAAGGCATCTCCGACCTTCGCGACGAATCCGACCGCGAGGGTATGCGGGTAGTCATCGAGCTGAAAAAGGGCGAGGAGAGCCGGATCATCCTGAACCAGCTCTACAAGCACACCCGCATGGAGACCACCTTCGGGGTCAACATGCTCGCCATCGTCGAGGGGCAGCCCAAAGTCCTGAACATAAAAGAGGCCCTGGTTCTCTTCATCGAGCACCGCCGGGACATAACCATAAGAAAGACCCAGTATCAGCTCCGCAAGGCCAAGGAGCGGGCCCACATTCTGGAAGGCTACACGATAGCGCTGGACAATCTCGATGAGGTGATCGCGCTGATCAGAAGGAGCGAGGGCCCCAACGAGGCACGCGACGGGCTTATCTCCCGCTTCGGCCTGAGCGAGGAGCAGGCAAAGGCGATCCTGGAGATGCGCCTCCAGAGGCTGACCGGCCTCGAAAGGGACAAGATTGTCGCCGAATACCGCGAGGTGCTTGCCCTTATCAAGGAGCTTGAGGCGATACTTGCCGACGACAAGAAGATAATGGAGATACTGGTAGCGGACTTCGCCGAGATTCGCCAGAAGTACGGCGACGAACGCCGCTCGGAGATAGTCCACGAAGTCGAGGACATCACCATCGAAGATCTTATCGCCGAAGAGGACATGGTCGTCACCATCTCCCACTCGGGGTACATAAAGAGAAACCCGACCTCCGTCTACCGTAGCCAGCTTCGCGGCGGCAAGGGAAGGCTCGGCATGGTGACGAAGGAAGAGGATTTCGTCGAACACCTCTTCGTCGCCTCCACCCATTCCCACATCCTCTTCTTTACCACCAACGGCAAGGTTTACTGGATAAAGGTCCACCAGCTGCCCCTGGCCGGAACCGCCACGAGGGGCAAGGCGATAATCAACCTCCTTCCCCTCGAAAAGGGCGAGTCGGTTTCCGCCTTCCTTCCCGTGCGCGATTTCGAGGAGGGCAAGTTCGTCTTCATGTGTACCAGAAACGGCATAGTAAAGAAGACCGACCTCATGAACTTCTCGCGGCCCCGCAAGAACATGGGAATCTACGCCATCGGTCTCGACGAGGGCGACGAGCTCATAGCTACGAGGCTTACCGACGGCCAGAGCGACATCATCATCAGCACCCGCGGAGGGCTCTCGATACGGTTCAACGAGGACGAGGTAAGGGAGACCGGAAGGACCAGCCGGGGAGTCAAGGGAATCGAGCTGATGGAGGGCGACAAGGTCGTCGCTATGGATATAGCCAGAAAGGGCACCACCCTTCTTACCCTGACCGAGTACGGCTACGGGAAGAGGACCGACATCGACGAGTACAGGGTGCAGGGGCGCGGCGGCAAGGGAATAATCACGATAAAGACCAACGAGCGCAACGGTCCCGTGGCCGGAGTGCTTTCGGTGGAAGAAGACGAACAGGTCATCCTGATTGCCCAGAGCGGAAAACTCATACGAATGAACGCCTCTGGAATATCAGTCATTGGGCGTAATACTCAGGGAGTAAAGCTCATTGAATTGGAGAGTGGAGAAACCGTTGCTTCACTTGCAAAGGTAATGGAAGAAGAGCTCGGCTGAAAACAAAATAACTTTAATACTAAATGTAGTGGCTCTTGAACTTTAAGCACTATAAGTGCGGCTTGACATTTGAATTATAATAAACTAATATTCGCGCCTAGTGATGTGTATACAAGGGCGAATTTCGCGTGGAACACTCGCTAATTCGCATGGGAGAGCCGCATGGCGCTGTTCAAGCCCAAAACGTTAGTCGGTCTCGACATCGGCAGCCACTCAGTCAAAATTGTTGAGCTAAAGCATCATAAAAAAAGTTACGAGCTCAAAAATTTCGGCATAGTCCAGCTGCCGCCGGAGGCAATTGTAGACGGTGTCATCATGGACTCCAGCATCGTCGCCGAAGCCATCCGGAATTTATACGCCAACCTCAAAATAAAGAACCGCAACGTAGCCACTTCCGTTGCCGGCCACTCCCTTATCGTCAAAAAGATACAGTTGCCGATGATGACTGAAACCGAGCTCGAAGAGCAGATTCAGTGGGAGGCCGGACAGTACATACCGTTCGAGATCGAGGACGTTAACCTCGATTTCCAGATTCTGGGGCCCTCGGCCGCCGACCCGAACAACATGGAAGTTCTCCTCGTCGCCGTCAAGAAGGACATAATTAACGACTACACGGCGGTTCTCTCCGAAGCCGGGCTCTCCGTACAGGTAATAGACGTGGACGCCTTCGCGATGGAGAACCTCTTTTCCGTCTCCTACCCCGAGCTGATGGACAGAACGGTGGTCCTCATCGACATCGGCGCCGGCATCATGAACATAAACATACTCCGCAGCGGAGTGTCGGCCTTCACCCGCGACATCACCCTCGGCGGAAGCAACTTCACCGAAGAAATACAGAAGGAACTCGGCGTCAGCTACGACGAGGCGGAGGCTCTCAAGCTCGGAGGCACTTCCGATCAGGCCTCGACCGAGGACGTAACCAGGATCCTCTCGGGAATGATCGACAACATGGTGCTGGAGATACAGCGTTCGCTGGATTTCTTCGGCGCCGCCTCCTCGGAAGAGGAAGTGTTCGGAATATTCCTCGCGGGCGGAGCCTGTAACCTGCCCGGTCTCGCCGAAGCCCTTGAGGAGCGCCAGGGGGCCCCGGTGAAGATAATCAGGGCCTTCAAGGAAATCACCTATTCCCACAGGCGCTTCGATCCAGACTATCTGGAGGCGATGGGGCCGGTTGCCGTGGTGGCCGCCGGTTTGGCGCTTCGAAGGACGGATGAACGATGATCCGCATTAACCTCCTTCCCGTCAGAGCGGAAAAGCGCAAGGAAAACCTCCGCAAGCACGTCGTATTCATAGCGGCCTATCTGGTGTGCCTGGCAGCCGTAATAATGAGCGTGCACCTCTCCCTCATGGCGAAGGAGAAAGACGCCGCCGCCAGACTCGCCAACGTAAAGGCCCAGATTATCGAGTACGAGCTTAAGATCAAAGAGGTCGAGGGCTACAAGACCAAGTTCGCCGACCTTGCCGAGAAGATCGAAATAATATCCGACCTTGAACAGAAACAGACCGGGCCCGCGCTGATCCTGAACGAGATCGCGGTAACCGTGCCCGACAAGCTCTGGATAGAAAAATTCTCGCAGGTAAGGGATAAATTCACAATGAAGGGGCTCGCCGACGAAAACCAGACGATCGCCCTTTTCATGACCGAACTGGAAAAATCCAGGAAGTTCTCCAGGGTCAGGCTGGACGTTACCAAGAGGGACGAAAAGAGCGGCATATCGCTCAAGTCCTTCAGCCTTGAAACTTACCTCGAAACCCCAAAGCCCGCTCAGGATCCGAATCAGGGCAAGAAGAAGGCGGGGTGACAGATGGCATTTACGGTTGAGACGTATCTGCGCTGGTCGTCGGGCCGCAAGGCGCTCATCTGGTTTTCGGTGGGGGTGGTGATTGTCGGCGTTTACTGGGGCACGGCTTTCAGAAAGAGCATGGGGAACCTTGGCGCCATTCAGGAAGCCTACGCAAAGGAAGACGCCAGCCTGAGAGAAAAGCAGGCCGTGGCCGCCAACCTGCCGGTAGTCAAGGAGGCCGTAAAGCAGCTCGACCTCCACCTTGAAAAGGCCCTCGAAAAACTTCCCGGCAGCGAGGAGATTCCCTCCCTTCTCAAAACCGTCAGCGATCTCGGCGTCGAGTCCGGCCTTGAGTCGGTTCTCTTCAAGCCCGGCGGCTCAAAGCCCGTCGGGCCGAAATACTTTTACGCCGAAGTGCCCTTTACGATGGAATACTCCGGGCAATACCACGATTTGGGGGTCTTTTTCGACAAGATAGCGAATCTCCCCCGCATCGTGGCCATAGACAGCTTCTACATGGATACCGATCATTACGGCACGCAGGGAGAACCCGTGCTGAAAATGAAAATTGAAGCCAGGACATTCAGATTCCTTCCTCCCGAAGAGCGCCCGAAGGATGATCCCAAGAAAACCAAGGCAGCGGCGAAAGCAGGGAAGAAGTAGACATGGTACCGGCCACCGGACGGGAAGGCGGTAAATATATGCGTTCCATCTGGAAAATCGCCATTTGCTCGGGCATTATCCTCTCGCTTGCCGCTTGCGGCAAAAAGGGTCCAGCGCCAGCGGCCCCAGGGGCCGAGGTCAAACCCGGTCTCTCGCTGAGCTCGATGCTGGAGGGTGTAATACCCAAGGACGCGAGCGCCACGGGCGAAAAATTCGTCTACAACCCGACAGTCCTTCGGGACCCCTTCAAGCCCTATATAAAGGTCCAGTCGAAAAAGAAGGGCGCCAACAGCGTGCCTAAAGCCTTTGTCGCCAAGACCCCGCTGCAGAAGTTCCGGCTTGACGAACTCAAGCTTGTCGGCATCGTCTGGGCGCTGGACAACAAGGCCAAAGCGCTCATTCAGGATCCGAAGGGCAAGGGCTACTACATCGGCGTCGGAAACTACGCAGGTGACCGTGGCGGGAAGATTACCGCCATAAAGCCCGACAGCATCGTGATCGAGGAAATATGGGTCGATCCCCTCGGCGAGGAAGAAACCAAAGTAATAACTTTAACGTTGCACAAATCCGATAATGAGGTGAACCCATGACCGGAAGGCAATGGGAAAAGAGCTTGGTCGCGAGAGCGGGAAGCGTCGGCCTTCTATGCGGCTGGCTCGCTTTGTCCGTTTTCGCCAATGGTTGCGCCACGGCCGGCGCCTCTGGCGCGGGCTCGACTTCGGTAAAGGCGTCAGCCCCCGCCGTGATAGCCGCCGCGCCGCCGGCGGAGCTCCTGCAGAAAAAAACAGTCGTCAGCAGGATGGAGCTCATCGGCGAGGAAAATTCCGTCCGCGTCCGCTTCGGCGGAGACGGCGCGGTGGATTACAGCCTTTCCCGGACCGGCTCCCCGGACGAGATCGTCCTTGACCTAAAGGGCGCCCGCTTCGAGGGTCTTTCCGGCGTAAACGAGATAGACGACGGCGTAATTCGGTCGGTAACCTTCGGCGAAGAGGGCAAAGTCTCCGTAAAGCTTGCGGCCGCCTCCGATTACTCGGTCCAGAAAACCGAAAACGGAGTCGATCTGGTCATTGTTCCGAGAGGAGAAAAGGCTACGGAAAAACCCCTCGCCAAAGCCCCTGCGGTGGAAGGCAAGGACAAGCCCGTCCTCGAAATCTCGACAAACTCGTTCGTATGCAACCTCGGCTCCGACGCCAGGGGCATCAGCTCCTTTCTCCTTAGCGACGGGATGCGCCTCGTCATAGACCTTGAAGGCGTCGCCCTCGGCGGCGGCGAAGTCGTCAGGGAGTACGAAGAGGGGCCGATAGCCCGCGTCGTCATGCGCTCCGGCGAGTCCGGCGTCCGGGCGGTTGTCGAAGCCCGCAGCAGGATTGTCTTCTCCGACTACAAAATCTCGCAGGTGCCCTGCGGCTTTGCAATCAAGCTCGATCACAGCGAAGAGACGGCCTCCATATCCGTCGCCGCCGCGCAGGTCAGCGAAACTCCCGCCTCCGCCGCTCCGGCGAAAACACCCGCCGCTCCGGCCGCGAAGCCCGCCGAGAATATGAGCGGTCTGGCCGAGGTGGTGGATTTCGGCTTCCATCAGGACGCCCAGCGCAGCTACGTAGACCTCTCCACCTCGAAACCCGTGGCCCACGAAGTAAGGGAAGCCACCGGGACGCGGGTGGTCATGGACCTTCTCAGGACCAGCCTCACCAGCAAATTCCAGCGCGCCCTCGACACCTCGGCCTTCAACGGCCCGGTGAAGATAATTGCGGCATACCAGCGCGGGGCCGACACCAGAGTCATCGTCGATCTGAAAAACGCCGCTCCCTTCAACGTAGAAAAGAAAGACAGCGCCCTCAGCATAGCCTTTGAAGGCGGTTCAAGCCAGCCAGAGGCGGTCGCCGAGACTCCCGGGACGGAGCGGATCATCCTCGAAAGGAACGGCGAAACGGCCGTACCCGCGGATATGGCAGCCCCCACCCAGAGCGGCACTGTAATGGTAGATCCCAAGGGGCCGGTCGTGCGACCCGTTTCGGGGCCCGTCGGGCCCAACGGGCAAAAGAAAGGCTACACCGGCAGCAGGATATCGATGGATTTCGTCGATGCCGACATCCGCAACGTCCTTCGGCTCATCGGCGAAGTCGCCGGGATAAACATGGTTACCGGCAGCGAAGTCAGCGGCAGCATAACCATACGCCTCATCGACGTCCCCTGGGACCAGGCCCTTGACGTCATCCTCAAGGCCAAGAACCTCGACAAGGACCTTGACGGCAACATAATGCGCATCGTCAGCGCCGAGAAGATAGCCAACGAGCGCAACCAGCAAATTTTGGCGATTGAAGCGGCGAAAAAACTGGAAAAGAGCTCGACTCCCCTTGCCAGCGAGATTTTCCCCGTCAATTACGCTTTGGCCAAAGAGGTTCTCGACAAGCTCAAAACCGTTCTTTCCGACCGTGGCAGCGCCGTCGTCGACGAACGCACCAATACCATTCTGGTCCGCGACCTTCCCGAAAATATCGAGATCGCCCGCGAGCTGGTGGCAAGGCTTGACACACCCACTCCCCAGGTGCTCATCGAAGCGCGCATAGTAGAGGTCGAATCCAACTACAGCGAAGATCTCGGCATACAGTGGGGCGGCGAATACAAGGCCGACGCCGCTCACGGAAACTCAACCGGATTCGGCTTCCCCAATTCGATCGGCGTCAAAGGCGCCACCGGCGCGGAAAACTTTATAGTCAACCTCCCGGTGGGCGTAGGAACGGCGGGTTCGGCCGGCGGCGCGTTCGCCCTCAGCATGGGCCACATTAACGACGTTCTCAGCCTCGACCTTCGCATCGCGGCCCTCGAAACCTCCGGCAAGGGCAGGATAGTCAGCTCGCCGAGGGTTACGACTCTGGACAACAAGGTCGCCGAGATCAGCCAGGGTCTGTCAATCCCCTTCAACGTCGTGTCCGGCGAGGAAACCAGCATCAAGACGATGGATTACCTCCTCCTGTTGAAGGTGACTCCGCACGTCACCTCCGACGCCTCCATAATGCTGAAGATGGAGATTAAAAAGGACGACGTCTCTTCGATAACCGCCTCCGACGGCACCCCCGGCAAGCAGACGCGCACCGCGAACACCGAGGTGCTGGTCAAGGACGGCGAGACCGCGGTAATAGGCGGAATAATCACCGACTCCACCCGCGAGACCGTTTCGGGAATTCCGTGGTTCCAGAAAATCCCCTTTGTCGGCTGGCTCTTCAAGTCAAAGCAGAACAAGACCTCGAAGACTGAACTTATTATCTTCATAACGCCCAAGATTGTACAAATGGAGCAGGCCGCGAGCCTTTAAGTATAAGTGCTGAATTTCAGAACCGCAGGAGAGTCCCACGGGCCGGGCCTTGTAATACTCGTAGAGAATCTTCCGGCAGGGCTCCCCGTCGACAAGGAAAAGATCGACGCCGAGCTCGCCAGAAGACAAAGAGGTTACGGGCGCGGCGGACGGATGGCGATTGAAACCGACAAGGCCGAGATAATCGCGGGCATCAGGTGGGGCAAGACAACCGGCGCGCCGGTGGCGATGATCATAAAAAACCGCGATTTCGACAACTGGCGCGAGGCGATGAGTTACGATGGGCGCCACGAAAACTCCATAGCCGCCCTGACCGAGGTGAGACCGGGCCACGCGGATCTCTCCGGAGCCCTGAAGTACGGCCACACCGACGCCAGAAACGTACTTGAAAGATCGAGCGCCAGGGAAACCGCCGCAAGGGTAGCCGCCGGGGCGCTGGCTAAAGCCCTCCTCGAGTTCTTTGAAATCAAAACAGGCTCATTCGTAACCTCCATCGGGCGGATCGAGGCCGGGTGGAGCGAGCCGGAGATGGCCGCCCATCACCTGGCCGCGGAAAGCTCGGTTCTCCGGATGGCCGACCCCTCCGCCGAAAAAGAGGCCATAGCCGAAATAGACGGAGCGAAAAGCCGGGGAGACACCGTCGGCGGAACCTTCATCTGTTTTTCCACCGGGCTTCCGGTAGGTCTCGGCAGCCACGTAAGCTGGGATCAGAGAATCGAGGGGCGCATAGGAATGGCGATGCTCTCGATACCGGCGATAAAGGCAGTGGAATTCGGCATCGGTTTTGAAAACGGGCGTCTTCCGGGCTCAAGCGTGCACGACGAAATAGTTCCGGGCGGCGCCGGCGACACAAGACGCGGCATGGTTCGCAGAAAGACCAATCGCGCCGGAGGCATCGAAGGCGGGATGACGAACGGCGAGACCCTCTGGCTCCGGGCGGCGATGAAGCCGATTCCGACGCTGATGAAGCCGCTTCGCACCGTCGATCTTCTCACCGGGCAGCCGGTTCTCGCCTCCAGGGAAAGAAGCGACGTCTGCGCCGTGCCCGCCGCTTCCGTAGTTGGCGAGGCGATGCTGGCGATGGAGCTCGCAAAAGCTTTTTCGCTGAAGTTCGGCGGCGACTGTGTCGATGAAATGGGAAGAAACTTCTCCTCGTATCTCGACGAACTGGGGAGACGTTGGAAAAAAGATTGATCCTTACCGGCTTCATGGGGGTCGGAAAATCCTCCGTAGCAAAGAGGGTCGCCCAAAAGCTCTCCTGGAGTCCGCTGGACCTTGACGAATTTGTAGTTACCCGTCAGGGCCGTTCGATAGCAGGTATATTTGAAACAGAAGGCGAAGAGGCTTTTCGCCGGATGGAGACCGAGGCGCTCAAAGAAGCACTGAGGCGGGAAAAGGTCGTGATAGCCGCCGGGGGAGGAATCTTACTCCGGGAAGTCAACCGGGAGCTTCTCAGAAACGAGGTCGTGGTAAACCTTAGCGCCTCTTTTGAAGAGCTCGAAAGAAGGGTAAAAAACTCCAGAACCGAAAGGCCGCTCGCAAAAGGGCCGTCCGGGGAGTTCAGAAAAAGATTCGACGAGCGAAAGCCGCTCTACGACGCCGTTGAGAGACAGGTTGACACCGAAGGCAAATCGCCGGCTGAGATAGCCGAAGAGATAATTTCGCGTTTCCTGGGTGAAGATATGGAGAAACCCGGTTGAAAACCGTTGAAGTCAATCTCGAAGACCGGTCTTACCGGGTAGTCGTAGGCAGAGGGCTTCTGGGCCGTCTCGACAGCATCGGGGAGTTTGCCGAGTGCGTCTGCGGCAGACAGGTACTCGCGGTAAGCGACAAAACGGTTTATGACCTCTACGGCAAGACCCTCGAAAAATGCATGCGGCCCGCGATGGCCGATTTTCTGGGCTGGTCGATCTTTGAACCTGGCGAAGAGCATAAAACGGTCGCCACCCTCGTTTCCGTCTGGGACGATCTCGTCAGCTCCGGCATGGACCGCAAGGGCGTCATCGTAGCCCTCGGCGGCGGAGTCGTCGGTGACGTTGCCGGATTCGCCGCCGCGACCTACCTGCGCGGAGTCGATTTCATCCAGATTCCGACTACCCTCCTTGCGATGGTAGATTCGAGCGTAGGCGGAAAAACCGGGGTGGACCATCCTCTCGGCAAAAACCTGCTTGGAGCGTTTCACCAGCCCCGGGCGGTTCTGGCGGATCTAGACCTCCTCTCCACCCTCCCGAGACGGGAAGTGCTGGGCGGGCTGGCCGAGGTGATAAAGGCGGCCATACTGGCCGATGAGTGGCTCTTTTCCCTTCTGGAAGCCAGAGGGCCGGGAATTATCGACGACCCCGAGCTGCTGGAAGAGGTCGTCGCGAAAGCGGTCTCCATAAAGGCGGGGATAGTCGCCGTCGATGAGAAGGAAGGCGGGCCAAGGGCGCTTTTGAACCTCGGCCACACCTTCGGCCACGCCGTTGAGGTCAGCGCCGGTTACGGCAGGTACATTCACGGCGAAGCGGTGGCGATGGGAATAGATTTCTCCGCCAGGCTCGCCGAAGCAGTGGGCGCGGCCGACCCAAAGAGCATCAAGAGGATACAAAAGCTCATATCCTCCTGGGGATACCCCAAAAAGCCCGGGGGAATAACCCCCGAAGAGATAAAAACGGCGCTGGTCCACGACAAGAAAAACGCCGGAGGAGTTCCAAGGTGGGTGCTTCCGGTAGAGATCGGGAGAGCCCGCTGGGGGTGCAAGGTAAGCGAGGAAATCATCGACGCCCTCCTCAAAGAGGGTCTTGATAGCTGAAGTGGTAACGGCAAAACCATTAAAAGCCTGTCGATCGGGCTTCAGGAGCGAGGGAACCATGCACGTTCGTCGCGCGATAATTATGATGACAGTACTTTCACTCGGGCTCTTCCTCTGCGGTTGCGGCATGTTTGAAGGCTATGAGGCCGGCGCCGTGCTACAGGTCGTCAGCAATCCGGGGACCACGGTCACGGTCACGGTCGATTCCGTGAGCGGCAACGAGTTGAATCTGACCCTTCGCAACTACCCCCGCAAGGGAGTAGGGGAACAGTCGCTCGACGTCATAGTAACCAGCGTCAAAGTGCAACTGGTGGATCTGGAAGGCACTGCCTACCCTGTGGTGACATACCCCGGCAATATGCGAATTTCGCCAAACGGTGAGGCGGATATCACTCTTTTCGGCGTAGTGCCCTTTGCGATAATCGAAGCGATCCAGGCTGACCCCGGAACTCTGGATGTTTTCGGCAATTTCAGGGCTGACATGGTCATTACCGCCAAGGAAGTAGACATTAACGGCAATTTTGGAGACTCGCTTTCCGTCTCCGACAGCGCGGCCGTTGTCGTGCTGTTTGAATGAACAGTAAAAGCACCCGGAGGTGCAACATGAAGAGAAAGATTTTCGGCAGAATATCCACGCTGACCGCCTTAGCGCTTATAGCCGCTGCGGTTTTATTCCTGGCCGCCTGCGGCCAGAGGTCTTCCAATTCAAAGAGTTTAAGCGGAGGCGAAAACCCCAACCCGGTTGTAACTGGCCCCCTCAATATCGTTCTGACGACCTCCAGTTCAACTGCCGTCGTAAGCGGCTCCAGCGGCGCGGGGATACTTCTGGACGCCTATGTAACGGCAGGCGGCGCCCCCAAGACGAATCTCACAACCGCAGGCGAAGACGCCCAGTTCACCTTCTCCCTCGGCATAGGCAGCATCGTCGGCGTGACGAACCTCAACAACGGCCACTATACCGCCAAGCTGACCTCGGAAGTTATAGGAACATCGACGGTTACCGCGGTAGTCGGGAATTACAGCTCCGATTCGGCTCCAGTTGCCTTCACAGCGGGGCCTGTCAATTCTATTTCCATACTTGCGAGCAAGTCGACGGTCGCTCCTGACGGCATCGACAAAAGCGAGCTGACGATTACCCTGAAGGACAGCTTCGGCAACAACACCGACGGGACCGTCACGGTCGCCTCCGACCTCGTTGGAAGCACCATAACCCCTCCGGGAGCTATCGCCACCTCCAACGGCGTAGCCACCGTGGATTTCAAGTCTACGGTTTCGGACGTTGCGCACATTACCGCCACGGTGACGAGCGTAACGCCGAACATAACTTCAAACCCCCCCGTCAGCATAGCCGTCTACACCTCCTATCTGGGAGTTCCCGACCATATCGACGCCGTCGTCGAACCGCCTGAAATCTCGGTCAAGGAGACCGGCGGCATCAGCGTTTCAAAAATCACCATAAGCATCTACGATTACCTCAACAACCTCATCGACGACTCGCAGGTTCTCAACAACGTCAAGGTCACCATACTGCAGGGGCCGAACGGCGGCGAGAACATTCAGGGCAACATCATAAATCAGCCCGTTTACCTGACTTCGCACGGCGGCGTGCTGGAATTTGCCCTTTCAGCGGGAAGATACCCCGGTGCCGTGACGATTGAAGCCGAAGTCCTGCTGGACGCCGAAGGCAAAACGCTGAGCCCCACGGTCAAGCAGACCATTCCCCTGGTCTACATCCGCTCGGGCCCTCCCTTCAGCCTTGTGCTGCAAAGGGAAAACGGGATAATCGACAACAATAACGGCACGCTGACCCACAACTATCTGGGGCTCGTCTCCGACAAGTGGGGCAACGACATCACCGACGGCACGGGCGTCTACTTCGGCCAGATCGTCAACATCCTCCTGTACAAGAAAAAAGGCACCGTCTCCGCCGACGGCACCACCTTCACCTACGCCGGCATCGGCGATGTGCTCAAGGAAGGCGACACCGTCGTAATAACCGACATGATCACGGCGCTTCGGGGCGGTTTCATCGTAAGCTCCGTAACGGATAGCAACACCGTCGTATTCGCTTCTCCCGTATCGACCAAGGAGATCAAGGCCGGCGCACCGGATGCAATAGACCTGGTCAACGCCGACGGCAGCATAGACGTGGAGTTCTACGCGGGCAATAACGACAGGGGCGGCGTTTTCCAGGGCAATCTCGGCGGCGGTATGAGTACCACAACCGATGGCATAGCTTTCGGCGGAAACACTTATCCCGGCGAAAGCGACAACTGTTCCGTCGACGAATTTGGCGCCCCCGTCAGAAGCGCCCATGTGAATCAGGAAGTGGCGATATGGGCGGGCACCGAGGATGAAACGGTCTACGACGCCCTCAACAATCCCATAAAGATCAGGGGCATCGGCGACGCCGAGATATTCAGGCTTTCCTGGGTAGCGCCTACAAAACTGGGATTTCTGGGGCCCGCTGAAGGTCTGATCGCCGGGATTCCCTACGATTACAGCGTTTACGTCTCCGATTCGGCGATCCCGACCGGGTACCCGATACCCTTCCTGCCGGTCGGCGTTTCGGTCAGCGGCGGCGAATTGTGGTGGGCCGGATCGGGCGAAACCTCAGCCACCCTCGTTACTGATTGCGAAGGCAAGATCTATTTTTCCTACGCGATTTCAGCGGCCGAGGCGCAGGTAGCCGTAGGCGCCGGCGGAACCATAACGGTTGTCAAGGTCAAGCAATAGAAAAAATAGCTGTAAATCTTCTGGAGATTCAAAGCGACGCCGGAGACCCCCGGCGTCGCTGCCATTAGGGTCAGGCCCTGCGGAGACAACCTTGAAAATACTCGTCATTCACGGCCCGAATCTAAACCTCCTGGGAACGCGTGAACCCGAAATTTACGGGAAGACGACTCTCGACGACATAAATTCCGCCCTCAGTAATCTCGCCTCCTCTCTGGGCGTCGAAACAGCCTTCTTCCAGTCCAACTCGGAGGGGGCGCTGATAGACAGGGTTCAGGAGGCGCGCGGGGCCATCGACGGCATAGTGATAAATCCCGGCGGCTACACCCACACCTCCGTCGCCCTGCGCGACGCGCTCGCCGGTTCCGGCATACCCTTTGTCGAAGCGCACATCTCAAACGTCCACGCCCGCGAACCGTTCCGCAAAACCTCCTACTTTTCCGACGTGGCCGTCGGGGTAGTGGCGGGGCTCGGCGTCGAAAGCTACCTTTCGGCGCTGCGCGGGCTAGTGGCGCACCTTCGGAAGTAACAGGCGAATTTTTTGTCCGAACTCTCCTCCTACCATGAGAACGGGTTAAAAAAGGCGAGGGAAACGGGACTCGAACTCGGTCTCGACGCCCTGCTCGTAAGCGACCTTCCCAACGTGCGCCGGCTCTGCGGCTTCACCGGCTCGAACGGGCTTTTGTTAATCGACGCCGGAGAGGCTGTTCTTTTCACGGATTCCCGCTATACTCTGCAGGCCGGGGAAGAAACTCACGGCGTTACCGTCGCCGAGGAAAAAGACCTCCTTCTCGCCGCTCTGGCCAGGGCGAAAACGCTGGGAGCGAAGAGAATCGGCTTCGAGGGCGACGACCTCACCTTCGGGAGCTGGCTTCGCCTTTCGGAGTCCGGGGGCGGCCTCGAACTGGTGGACTTAAAAAGCAGGATTTCGCTCATCCGCGCCGTCAAGAGCCCCTTCGAGCTTGAGAAGATGAGGGAGGCCTCGGCGCTTTCGGAGGAGGCTTTTCTCGCAACAACTCCGCTCCTTCGTCCGGGGAAAAGCGAGCGGGAAGCGGCGAGAAGCTATTTGATGGAGGTCGTCAAGAGGGGCGCCGCCCCGGCTTTCGACACGATAGTCGCGGGAGGCCCGAGAGGGGCGCTTCCCCACGCGAAGCCGGGAGAGAGAACCTTTGAAAACGGCGACTTGGTCGTTTTCGATTTCGGTGTATTGCTCGACGGTTTTTGTTCCGACGAGACGGTCACCGCCTGCATCGGCAAAATCGAAGGCGAAGCGCGTCTGGTCTATGAAACAGTTGCAAAAGCGCAGATTGGGGCGTTAAATTCAATAAGGGCGGGAATTTCTCTCGCGGATATTGATAAGGCGGCCCGCGCCACGATAGAAGAGGCCGGATACGGCGGCTTTTTCGGCCACGGCACAGGCCACGGAATAGGTTTTATGGTGCATGAGACGCCTTCGGTTTCGCCCCGTTCGGAGGGAGTGGCCGAAGCTGGCATGACTTTCACCGTGGAGCCCGGCGTCTATCTGCCCGGCAGGTTCGGCGTGAGGCTTGAAGACACGATTGTGGTGACCCAGGACGGGTTTGATTACATTACAAGGCTCAGCAAGGAGCCCGGCGCGTATTCCTGAAATTAATTTCACCGAGGTAAGAGCCAGATGAAGAAGATTCCGGATAATCTCCTGTATCATCCCGAACACGCCTGGGCGCGCGTCGAGGGCGATATCTGCACGGTCGGAATCACCGATTTCGCCCAGGATGAACTTGGTGAGATTATTTTCGTAGACCTACCCGCAGTGGGAAAGATCGTAAAGACCGGCAAGCCCTTCGGCACCGTCGAATCGGCCAAATCCGTCTCCGATCTCTTCAGCCCGGTTGACGGAGAGGTAATCGAGTTCAACGCGGCTCTGCCCGACGCTCCGGAAAAGATAAACGATGACCCCTACGGGGAGGGATGGATGATAAAGGTCAGGCTGTCGGCGAAGCCGGACACGAAAATACTGCTGTCCGCTCACGACTACAAAATACTGATTGAAGCGGTCTGACTCCAAGCGCCATGGCAGCGATAGACAAGAGCAAAATAGAAAAAAGGGCGGTCCAGTACATCCAGAAGGGGGCGTACCGGAAAGCCGCGACCGAATATGAGCAGATTGTCGCCGCCGACCCGAAGGACATGAGGGCGCAGGCGAAGCTTCTCGATCTCTACCTCCGGCTCGGGAAAAAAGAAGATGCTCTCGACAAATGCCGGATCGTCGCCAATTTTTACGTCGCGCAGGGGTTTGTCCCCAGGGCCATAGCCGAGTGGAAGAAGACCGCGAGGCTCGACCAGGACAACCCCGAGATCTACAAAAACCTCGGCGAGCTGTACATCAAGCAAAAACTCGTGGGCGACGCCCTCGGGGTCTTCCAGAGGGCGGTGGCGCTCTACCGCAAGGCCGGGAAGACGGACGAGGCGGGGTCGATGCTCCGCCGCATGGAAGAACTGGCCCCCAAGAACCCCTCCATCAAGCTTCTCCTCGCCGAGCACGATCTGATAAGCGGAAACATCCCCGAATTCGCCGCCCACCTCGATGCCGCCATCGGTCAGCTCAAAGAGGTGGGGCGCGGGGCAAAGCTCCTCGGCTCGCTGGAAACCCTTTACAAAAAATACGAGCGCCCCGAGATCATAAGGCCGCTGGCCGAGCTTTACGTCAACATGGGGCAGCACGAAAAGGCCCTTGAGTTCATCAGGGAAGGGCTGGGAAAGCTCCCCGGAGACCACGGCCTTCGCCTCGACGCGATAAGCGCCCACATAGCGCTGGGCAACACCGACGAAGCCAGAAGAATGGCCCACGAGCTCTATGAAGAGAGTCCGAACGACATCTTCATAATGGAGCAGCTTGCTCATTTCGCCGAGCAGAAGGGCGAGATAGAAGAGCAGGCGGCCTGGTACCAGAGGCTGGCGCACTCCTGCAAGGAACAGGGGCAGGAGGTCAAAGCCGGGCAGTACGAGCGCAAGGCCCAGGAGATACTCCCGAAAGAGAGCGAGGACTCCTTCTCCTTCGAGGGCGGCGAGCTCGACATGGTGCTGGACACCCTTGTCATTCCGGAGAAGGAAACCGAGTCTCCCGCCTGGGCCGCTCCGGTCGAAGAGGTGGATATCGCCGACGGAGTAAAGGAGGCGGATCTCTACCTCAAATACGGCCTCGAAGACAAGGCGCGCCAGAAACTTCTGGAGTTGTCCAACATAAGCCCCGAAAACCTTGAGGTCCACCAGAAACTGCGCGACCTCTACCACCGCCAGAACGATACCGGCGCCTGGATTCGCGAGCAGGTGACCATCGCCGAAATATTCAAGGACGAAGGCCATCTGCAGGAAGCCAGAGGCGTTTACCACGCGATTCTGGAGGAAGATCCCGGGAACAGGCTGGCGGCGGATGCTCTCGAAAAGCTGCGGCCCACGCAGCCCGCTCCTCCGAAACTCGCCACGGCTACGGGAAAGGGAATATTTCAGGAGGTCATCGACGAGGTGGATGGACTGGCGGCCAGCGACAGGGTCGGCGAGGCCGTCGAAACCCTTCTCCGCCTCCGGGAGCAGTTCCCCGATTCTCTGGAGATCGCCAACAGGCTTGAAAAATTCGGCTGGCAGGACCTTGAGGACCTGGTCGGAGGCTTTCGCGACAGCGATATCGCCACCCAGACCGAACTGGGCGAGCTGGAATACGACATCGCCTCCGGCATCGCCGGTTTCGAGGATGTAGAGATCTCCGAACTGGACGACATCGTCAAGGAATTCAAGGCGGGAGTTTCCGAGAAGCTCGACGCCGACGATTTCGAGACCCACTACGATCTCGGCGTCGCCTACAAGGAGATGGGGCTCCTCGACGAGGCTCTCTACGAATTCCAGCAGGCTTCCCGCGGCTCCGAGAAGGCGAAAGACGCCTACGCTTCGATGGCGATGATCTACCGCGATACGGGGCAACTGCAGGAGGCCCGCTCGGCGCTTAACCTCGCCCTCTCGGCGGCGACCAAGAGCAGGGAGGACCGCGCGGCGGTGCTCTACGAGCTCGGCGCGGTCTGCGAAGAGCTGAAGGAATACCGCGACGCTTTCGCCTGCTTCAAACAGGCTGCGGCCCTCAGCCCCGGACTTCGCGATGTCGCGGAGCGTCTCGAAGCACTCAAGTCAACCCTGGCGGACTAGTGTACAATCTTCTCGGCCTTCGCGGCGATCCTTTCGCCGGAGGATTCGACCCGAGACTCTACCGCGAAACAGCCGGGCGAAAAGCTCTCCTCGAAGAAGGAGCTAACCACCTTCGGGAACGCAAAAATATCTGGATACGCGGTCAGGAAGGTTCGGGCAGGGGCTGGTTCATCCAAAAGCTCCTCGGCGCGGCTGCGGACGCAACCACGCCCCTTCTCTTTGCAAAAGGAGAACTTCCCGGCGAAACCCTCCCATTTTTCGCCTCCCTCTATTACAGCGCCTCCTTTGAAAAAGTCTCCGGCGATCTTCCCTCGACGGCGGAAAAACTCTACACGAAGCTTCTTCGGCGCTTCTGGCAGGGCGGCACGGTAATCGTGGTCCCCGGAACCTCGCCGCTTCGGGGCGAAGGAGCGTTAAGAGAGGTCTCGCACCTGGCCTCGGCGCGCATAAAGGGCGCTCCCCTCTGCTGTTTCGTCCTCTGCGGAGAGGGCTCTTCTCCGTTCACGGATTTTAAAGAGATCCCGCTTTCGCCCTTTTCACCGGAAGAATTGTACAATTGCCTCCGCCACAGGCTTGAGACCTTCGGCAACCGCGAAGCGATACCCGGACCGGCGCTTGAGGCGATCTGCGAAGAGGCCAAAGGCGTGGGCCGCTCTATGGAACTGGCCTCGGCTTGCCTTGGCCGCCTCCTTTTCGACCGGAGGGAGCCGCGGCGGGAAGAAGCGGCGGTCGGCCCTCAAAAAGAAGTCCTGCCCCAGGAGCAGGTGGCGGAAATAAGCCGCCTGCTGAGCGCGATTTCCTCCTGAAAATCCATAAACCGATTCGTTTTTGACTGGGGCGCGGCGCGGTGTTAGCATTAGCTGTTTTCAGGGCCGCGCGTGCGGCAAATCGTTAAAATTTACGGCGAAGCGCCTTTCACCGGGCAAAACCCGGGAGTGAAATAATGATAGGAACGATAGTCAAAAAGATCTTCGGCACCCGCAACGAAAGGGAGCTGAAGCGCTACGGCGAGATCGTGGGAAAGGTCAACGGGTTTAGCCCGTCGATCGAGGCTCTCTCCGACGACGGTCTTCGGGAAAAGACCCTTGAATTCAAGAGCCGCCTCCGGAAGGGGGAGACCCTCGACGACATATTGCCCGAGGCCTTCGCCGTAGTCCGCGAGGGCTCGAAGCGCACCCTCGGCATGCGCCACTTCGACTGTCAGATAATCGGCGGCCTGGTCCTCCACGAGGGAAGGATAGCCGAGATGAAGACCGGCGAGGGAAAGACCCTGGTCGCCACCCTTCCGGTCTACCTGAACGCCCTCACCGGCAAGGGAGTGCACGTAGTAACCGTAAACGATTACCTCGCGCGCAGAGACGCTGAGTGGATGGGTGCGGTCTACCGCTTTCTCGGCCTCTCGGTGGGAGTAATCCTCCACGGCCTCAGCGACGCGGAGCGCAGGGCTTCCTACGCCGCCGACGTGGTTTACGGCACCAACAACGAATTCGGCTTCGACTACCTGCGCGACAACATGAAGTTCCGGCTGGAGGAGTACGCCCAGAGGGGCTTTTATTTCGCCATAGTGGACGAAGTTGACTCGATTCTCATCGACGAGGCCAGAACCCCCCTCATCATCTCCGGCCCTTCGGAAGAATCCACCGACAAGTACTACGTAATCAACAAGCTCATCCCCCACCTGAAGCAGTCGGTCGAAGAGGACAAAAAAGACGGCGATTTCACCGTTGACGAAAAGGACAAGGCCGTCGCGCTAACCGAGGCGGGCGTCGAGAAGGTGGAAAAGATTCTCAAAATCCAGAACCTCTACGACCCGAAGAACATAGAGATACTCCACCACGTCAATCAGGCCCTTAAGGCCCACAACCTCTTCCACAGGGACGTGGACTACGTCGTCGATAACGGCGAGGTAATGATCGTGGACGAATTCACCGGACGCCTCATGCCCGGCAGGCGCTGGAGCGACGGCCTCCATCAGGCGGTGGAAGCCAAGGAGGGGGTGAAAATAGCGAGCGAGAACCAGACTCTGGCCTCCGTCACCTTCCAGAACTTTTTCCGCATGTACGAAAAACTCGCGGGCATGACCGGCACCGCCGAGACCGAGGCTACCGAATTCAACGAGACCTACGGCCTCGAAGTAATCGTCATTCCCACGAATCAGCAGATGATCCGCGCCGACAACGCCGACGTCATCTACATGACTAAAAAGGAAAAGTACGAGGCGGTCATCAAGGAGATTATGGCCCTTCACGAAAAGGGGCAGCCGGTGCTGGTGGGCACCATCTCCATCGAGGATTCCGAGCGGATAGCCCTCATGCTGAAAAAGAAGGGCGTCCGCCACCATGTGCTCAACGCCAAGTACCACGAAAAAGAGGCCGAGATAATTTCGCAGGCGGGCCGGAAGAACGCGGTGACGATTTCGACCAACATGGCGGGCAGGGGCACCGACATAATGCTGGGCGGCAACCCGGTATTCATGGCCAAGGCGGAGGCGGGGCCGGACGCCGGGCCGGAGGCGCTGAAGGAAGCCGTCAAAAAATATCAGGCCCAGTGTCAGGCCGAGCGCGAAGAGGTTCTGAAGGCGGGCGGCCTTCACATTCTCGGCACCGAGCGCCACGAGTCGCGGCGCATCGACAACCAGCTTCGCGGCAGGTCCGGCAGACAGGGCGACCCCGGCTCCAGCAGGTTCTACCTCAGCCTCGAAGACGACCTTATGAGAATCTTCGGCTCCGAGAGGATCAGCGGCTTTCTCTCCAAACTCGGCCTGAAGGAGGGAGAGGACATCCAGCACCCCTGGATAAGCAAGGCGATAGAGAACGCGCAAAAGAAGGTCGAGGGCCACAACTACGACATCAGAAAGCACCTCCTCGAATACGACGACGTGATGAACCGCCAGCGCGAGGCCATCTACTCGTGGCGGCGCGAGGTGCTCGGCTCGGAGGACCTGGTTACCCACATCAAGGAGATAGCCGGAGCCATAGCCGAGGATATCATCGAAGCCAGATGCCCTCCGAAGGAGGATCCGGGCAAATGGGACATCCCCGGGCTGAAAGAGGCCTTCTTCAAGCAGTTCAACATGCTTCTCGAAGAGGAAGACATCGAGCTTTGCGCCCTCAAGGATCAGCTTTCGGACTGCCTCGTGGACCGCGCTCTGGCGAAATACGACGAGAAGATCGCCGAATTCGGCCCCCACGCGGCGCAGCTGCAAAGGTATATACTGTTAAACAACATCGATTCCGGGTGGAAGGATCACCTTCTGGCGATTGACCATCTCAAATCCGGCATCGGGCTTCGCAGCTACGCTCAGGAAAACCCCCTCACGGTCTACAAGCGCGAGGGGTACCAGATGTTTCTGGACATGCGGGCCAGAACCGAGGAGATATCCATCGAGCAGCTCTTCCGCATCCAGATAGCGGACAGGGAAGAGGAGGAGAAAACCGCGCAGGAAGGCGGCGAAGCCCCCTCTCTTTCGCTTGACGAGCCCTCTTCGGGAGGCGCGGGCAAGCTCAAGGCCTCCGACGTGATGAAGACGGGACGAAACGATCCCTGCCCCTGCGGCAGCGGCAAGAAGTATAAAAAATGTTGCGGAAGGAGCGCCTCTTTCGAATGATTCCGAAGGGCTTTGAATTTTCCGCCGTGATGGCGGGAATAAAATACAAGGACAGGCTGGACGTGGGGCTCGTCCTGTGCGAGGCCCCTGCGGCCGCCGCCGGTGTCTTCACCAGAAACACCGTGGTCGCGGCCCCGGTGGTGGTGTCGCGGGAACGCGTGAAAAGCGGCTTTTGCCGCGCCATTCTGGTCAACGCGGGGAACGCCAACGCCTGTACGGGGAAGCAGGGCTACGAGGACACCCTTCGCACCACCGCGACGATGGCCAAAACCCTTGGAATCTCCCCCGAGGAGATTCTGGTCTGCTCCACCGGCGTCATCGGCGCGCCCCTCCCCGTCGAGACGATGGAGAGGGCGATGCCGGGGCTGGCGGAGGCGCTGGCGGGCGATATAGCCCCCTTCGCGAAATCCATAATGACCACCGACCTCGTAGAGAAGGTCTCCTCCCGCCGGGTTAAGATCGGCGGCGTGGATGTCGTCGTCACCGGGGCGGCCAAGGGCTCGGGCATGATAAAGCCGGACATGGCGACGATGCTCGGCTTTGTCGTCACCGACGCGAAGGTATCCCCGAAGACCCTTCAGGAGGTGCTTTCCGGGGCGGCGGAGCTCAGCTTCAACCGGATAACGGTGGACGGCGACACCTCCACCAACGATACCCTGCTGATGCTGGCCAGCGGACTTTCCGGCGCTCCCGCCGTCGAATCTTCTCCCGAGGCGATGAAGACTTTCTCCAAAGCCGTTGAGGAGGTCTGCCGCGACCTTGCCCGGATGATCGTGCGCGACGGCGAGGGGGCGACAAAGCTGGTGGACATAACCGTCACGGGCGCGGCGGACGACAGGGCGGCAAAGGCGATAGCCTTCACCATCGCCGAGAGCCCCCTTGTAAAGACCGCCCTCCACGGCGAAGACCCCAACTGGGGAAGGATCGCCGCGGCGCTCGGGCGAAGCGGCCACTTCAAGGGCGGGGAGTTCGGCATAACCGTGGGGGACGTCCCGATAGTAAAGGCCGGCGCCTGGCTGGGAACCGAGGCCGAGAAGGCCGCCAGAGAGATTATGCAGGGAAACGAATTCGGGATAACGGTGGAAATCTTCGAGGGCGAGGGGCGGGCGACCGTCACCACCTGTGATTTTTCAGCCGGTTACATAAGCATAAACGCAAATTACAGATCATAACGGAGCTTTCATGATGGATAAAAAGGTCTTCAACTTCTTCAAGAAATTCGCCGACAGCCCCAGCCCCTCCGGATACGAGCAGCCCGCCCAGAGGCAGTGGCGCGAATACGTGCGCCCCTTCGTCGACCGGATAGATTCCGACGTGATGGGCAACACCTGGGGCGTACTCGAAGGCAAAGAGAAGCCCCGCGTTATGCTGGCGGGCCACGCCGACGAAGTCGGCCTCATGGTCAAGTACATAGACGACGACGGCTTTTTGTTCTTCTCCGCCATCGGCGGTGTTGACCTCCACCTGATGCCCGGCAAGAGGGTGAACGTCCACGGCGCGAAAGGGCAGACAAAGGGAATAATCGGCAGAAAGCCGATTCATCTCCTCGAAGCGGAGGAGCGCACCAAGGTCGCCAGGCAAAAAGACCTCGCCATCGACATCGGAGCCTCCAACAGGGCCGAGGCGGAAAAGCACGTCGCCGTCGGCGACGCCGTCACCTTCGCCGACGAGCTTGAGCTCCTTCTCGGAAATAACGTGATGGGGCGCGGCTTCGACGACAAGGTCGGCTCCCTCATAGTCGCCGAAACTCTCAGGAGGGTGGCGAAGAAGAAGGACTCCCTCGCCTGCTCCGTCTACGGAGTCTCCACCGTGCAAGAAGAGCTCGGCCTTCGCGGCGCGACCACCAGTTCCTTCGGCATTGACCCCGACGTTGGCATCTGCGTGGAGGTCACCTTCGCCACCGACCACCCCGGCAGCGACAAGAAATCCACCGGCGACATCCGCCTCGGCAAGGGCCCGGTGATCACGCGGGGCGCCAACATAAACCACCGCCTCTTCGACCTCATCCGGGAAACCGCAAAGAAGAACAAGATTCCCGTGCAGATAGACGCCTCCGCGAGGGCTACCGGCACCGACGCCAACGTAATGCAGCTCAACCGCGCCGGAGTAGCCACCGCGCTTATCTCCATTCCGCTTCGCTACATGCACACCTCCGCCGAGGTGCTTAGCCTCGTGGATGTCGAAAACGCCGCCGAACTCGTCACCGCGACGCTCCTCGCCATCGATCCCACCATCTCCTGGAAGCCCGAATAGGTTGGCGGGAGAGGCTGGAGCGCTTTAAATGGCCAAGGAGGGAGGCGAGGGGATAAAGGTAGTCTGCACCAACAAGAAAGCGTGGCGCGACTACGAGATCGAGGATACCTTCGAGGCCGGAATCGTCCTCTGGGGAAACGAGGTCAAGTCCCTGCGCGACGCGAGGGCCACCCTGACGGACGCCTACGTCAACTTCCGCAACGGAGAGGCGTGGGTCACCGGCTTTCACATAACCCCCTACACCAACACCCGCATCGAGTATCAGGAGCCCGACCGCGAGCGAAAGCTACTCATGCACTCGCTTGAGATACGCAAGCTCGAAGCCAAGGTCAACGAAAAGGGCTACACCCTCCTCCCCCTGCGGGTCTACTTCAAGCGCGGCCGGGCCAAGGTCGAGCTCGGCCTCGGCAAGGGCAAGAAGCTCTATGACAAGCGCGAGGATATGAAGAAGAAGGATGCCATGCGGGAGATGGAGCGGGAGACCAGGGGGAGAGGCCGCGAATAGCAGGACGGCTTCGGCTTTTCCCGTCATGCTTCGTTGCCGCCTTGCGCCGGGCGCTTGCCGTAGTCACGCTACTGTCTGCGCGCCCTTGCTCGGCGGCGCCTCGCCTGACGAAAAAATCCAAAGCCGTATTTGAAACGAAAGTACCAGTTATGCAGGTCTCTTTGAGCGAAGCGAGGCGACAAACAATTAATGAAATGTCTACACGGCTTTTGGTCTTAGTGCTACCTGCTACCGGCAGGAACCAAACCGATGTTGGAAGGCCTGGTTACCATAATGTCAACCTCGCAACTTAGGGTTTTCCCGCCTTGTTCTTGTGCCATGACCTTGAGTTTATTCATATTAAGCGGAGCGAAGTCAGCGGTTAATACTTCAAAGTCTATCTGAATAAGCCTAGGAGATGTAGGAGGGGCAACTTCCCTGCAATACTCTGTATCTGGAATGACAGTCCTGCTTACAGGGGCCCCAGTCGTATCATGGGCACCGTCGATTAAGCATAGACGGGAAATGTGATTTTTGGTTTTGTCCGCAGGGTAATCCTTATCAGTACTCTCAAAAGTATAGCCGACCCACTCAATTGGTTTGTCCATCTCTGCGCTTAGGCTCAGCCGCATTGAACCGTCTGCTGTCTCAGAGTCTCTTACGAAAACAATTGGTCCTTTTGCCTTGCAGAGGTCGTATCCATTGCTAATTTTATTTTGACTGCCATTAGCATCAAATAGCCACCCAGCCTTCTGTTCAACAACTTTGGCCGAGAGATGCGTGCAACCTATGCAAACGGAACAAACCACTGCAACTATCAATGCAAAAAGTGTCGTTGTACGCATATCCGGTCTCCTTGGAATTGGATTTCGCCACGCGAAACCCTTTGGCGGTAAATCATAGCACGCGTTTGATACGGCGCAAGAGGTTCGCAAAAAAACTACATGCAGCACCTTTTTTAGGCGATGATCAGCGATGCTACTGCCGATTCGGTGACGCATTATATCCATTTTGATGGGTTAATGTCAATTCCGCCCGGTTAGCTGGGTAGGATATGTAAGACTTAGTTTCGTAGGTTAGGTGGAGAGTACGACACCCAACATTTGCGAGGCGCATGTCGTTGTAATTGTTGGGTTTCGCTTGACGGTACGGGTAATCGTGTTTCGCGGTTGACCGTGCTTTGATAACCGATTTTTCTTCCGTGGCTGGGTCGCTCAACCGCAACCTACGCAACTTTTCGTTCCCGGGGCCCATACGCGGCGCAACGAGTGGAGGCGTCGGGCCGGCGCGGGGTCTTAGCGAAGCGCTAGCGGAGCGGGTGCCCCGTACGGCCCAGCCGGAACGAAGTGGTCGCGCTTTTTAAAGCGCGAGCGACGGGTCCGGGCCGATTTCTTGGGCACTTCTTTCTAAAAGAAGTGCCAAGGGGAGCGGGGCAGAGCCCCGCAACCATCCAATTACATTAAGGTTTTTTCTCTGCCTTCTTATGCTCCACCTTGTCGAAAGTCACCGGAACGGTTAGTTCTTTCCCTTCCCGAATGACCTTCACCTCCCCGGCCTGACCGATGGCTTTTTTGGTCATCTCGAAGGTGAGGTCGAAAAGCACCTTTACCTCTGCGCCGTCCACGGCGGTTATGACGTCGTCCTTTAAAAGCCCGGCTTTTGAAGCGGGCGAGAGTTCCATGACACTCCGTATCCTCACCCCTTTGGGCTCTTCCGAGTCCTCTATGCCCACGCCGAGCATTGCCTTCTGGCCTTCGAGGTCCTTGTAGGCTACTCCCCAGACGAAGTCGGCGATGGGGAGAGGGAGCGGGGGAGGGCTCACGTCCATCAGGCGGTCCAGTTTATCCTCGGGAAATTCGACTATCCAGGGATCGACAATCGCGAAGGGCTCGGGGACGCGGCGAAAGACCCGGCGCGGAATCCCGAAGCCGTAGCGGACGTGGTTGCCCCCCGCGAGCACGATGAGCTTGTGGTCGGGATTGGCGGAAAGGTATTTGGCGGCGGTGTCCGCCATCGTCTCGTCCCAGAGCATCTGGCCGCGAAGGAACATCTTCCCTATCTCGGGCTTCCCGTCGCCGTGGCCTACGAAGAAAGCTCCGATGTAGGCGTTATAGTAAGGGTCGTTTTCGTCGAGCTCGACCTCGGCCTTTGAGGGCTCCGCGCTCATCGCCTTCGCCATGGCGTTTTCCCCGGAGGGAGGTTCGGCCGCCTTGGCGGGCATCATGGCTTCCATGGACTTCTTGGGTTTTTCCCTGTTGAGGGCGACGAGGGGAATCTTTGCGTCCCGCGCGTAGGCGAGTATATCCTTGTAGTATTCGTACTGCCCCCAAGTCTCTGTCCACTTCTGCAGAAATTCCTTCTCGTCGATCTCCCCCTTTACCCACTGGTCCGCCGCCTCCTGATAGGGGAGGCGCAGCATCTCCATGCCGACCGCGACCTTGCCGGGGAACCTTCGCGAAAGGCGCTGGATCGCCATCAGCTGTATCCTGTGGTCGTTGACGGAATCGTGCGCCTCGCCTATGTAGATGACGCGGAAGCGCGAGAGGTAATCGATCAGTTCGTCTTCGGTGACAACGCGCCCGGTGGGGACGTGAATTATCTGCTCTTCCTTGAGCTCCGCTAGATTGAAATAGGGCGAGGCCGGGGCGCCTTCTCCGGCAAGCTGCTGCGTCGCGCAGCCCGCGAGGAAGAAAACGGGAAGAGACATCAGAAGGAGCGTGAAGAGGGCTCTCATAATTTTTTTCTCCGTGTTAAAGCAGGTCCGTCAGGAAGAGTGCTTGCGGTGTTTCGTAAATTCCATCAGCAGGATCAGTCCGACGCCCACGCAGATGGCGCTGTCGGCGACGTTGAAGGCCGGCCAGTGGTATTTGCCTATGTAGAGATCTAGAAAATCCACCACCGCGCCGTGGCGCAGCCTGTCCGCGAGGTTCCCCAGCGCTCCGCCGAGGATGAGGCCGAGGTATGCCGGAAGATATTTGTCTTCGTCGCCCTGGGTTTTTGTGAGCCAGAGGATGAAGGCGGCGGCGGCGAGGGTTACGCCCGCGAAGAGGGGCGTACGGAAACTCCCGGCGTTGGAGAGGATGCTGAAGGCCGCACCGGTGTTCTGGACGTAGGTGAGGTTGAAAAACCCCTTTATCACCGGGACGGTCTCGTAGAGCGAGAAACGGGCCTCGACGAGGGCTTTAGTTCCCAGATCGAGGCCCACGGTCAGCGCCGTGAAGAGTGCAAGCTTGCGGTATTTGTTCATTCAGTCAGGTGGCCCGCGCAACGGGTGCAGATTTCGGGCTTGTCCGCTACCTCGCCGACGGTGGTGGAGTAGTTCCAGCAGCGCTGGCATTTTTGCCCCTCCGCCTTCTCCACGTCCACGCTGAGGCCCGGCAGCGCTTCGTCGCCGACCGCTCCCTCGCCGCCCTCGACAAGGTCTACCTGGCTGACGATGAAGAGGAAGGGGAGCTCGTCGGTGTAGGGGCCGAGAAAGTCCTCCCAGCGGTTGTTCACGTGGAGGATGATTTTCGCGTCGAGGGAATGGCCGATCTCTTTTTTGGCCCGCTTCTCCTCGGCGGCCCTGGAGACGAGGCGGCGGATGTCGCGCAGCTTCTGCCAGCGGTCGGCGAGCTCGTCGTCGAGCGCGGCGAAATCGATCTCCGGGAAGGTCTCCAGATGCACCGATTCGGTGGAGCCGGGGATGTAGCGCCACACCTCGTCGGCGGTGAAGGCCAGTATCGGCGCCATTATCTTCGTCATCTTCTGCGATATTTCGTAAAGCACCGTCTGCGCAGCCCGCCTGCCGAGGCTCTTCTTCGGGAAGGTGTAGATACGGTCTTTCAGGATGTCGAGGTAGAAGGCGGAGAGATCCACCGAGCAGTAGTTGTGCAGCCGGTGGAAGATCGCGTGGAACTGGTAGTCGTCGTAAGCCTTCACGCACTTTTCCACGAGGCGGTTCAGGGTGTCGAGCGCGTAGAGGTCTATCTCGTAAAGCTCCTCGCGCGATACCGTGTCCACCGCCGGGTCGAAATCGCTGATCGTGCCGAGGATGAAGCGCGAGGTGTTCCGGATGCGCCTGTAAGCCTCCTCAAGCCGTTTTAGTATCTCTTCGCTGACGCGGATGTCGTCGCGGTAGTCCTCGGCGGCCACCCAGAGGCGGAGCACCTCGGCTCCCCGGCGGCTGACTATCGACTCGGGGGCGATGACGTTGCCCGAGCTCTTGGACATCTTCTTTCCGTCGCCGTCAACCACGAAGCCGTGGGTGAGCACCGAGCGGTAGGGTGCTATGCCGCGAGTCCCGACCGAGGCGAGAAGACTGGAGTGAAACCAGCCGCGGTGCTGGTCGGAGCCTTCGAGGTAGAGGTCGGCGGGGAAGCCCAGCTCGGGGCGTGCTTCCGCCACCGCCGCGAAGGAGACGCCCGAGTCGAACCAAACGTCGAGGATGTCCTCCTCCTTGCGGAAGGTGTCGTTGCCGCACTTCTTGCACTTCGTCCCCCTGGCGAGAAAATCCCCCACCGGCCGCTCGTACCAGGCGTCCGCTCCCTCCTTCTCGAAGTAGGAGGCGGCTTTTTCGGCCAGTTCGAGAGTGGCGATCGTTTCGCCGCACTTTTCGCAGTGCGCCGCGACTATCGGAACGCCCCAGGTGCGCTGGCGCGAGATGCACCAGTCCGGGCGGGCGGCTATCATGTTGTAGATGCGGTCGCGGCCCCAGGCGGGAATCCATTCGACCCGCTCGATCTCCGAGAGCGCCTTTTCGCGAAGCTTCGTCTCCTCCATCGAGATGAACCACTGGCGGGTTGAGCGGAAGATGACCGGCTTCTTGCACCTCCAGCAGTGCGGGTAGGAGTGGGTTATCCGGCCCAGATGGAGAAGGTAGCCGGAGTTTTTGAGAGCCTCTATGACCTTGCCGTTAGCGGTGAAGACGTCGATTCCCGCGAGGTCGGGGACCTCGGCGGTGAAGAGCCCCTTGTCGTCCACCGGCGCGTAGGCGTCGAGGCCGTACTTCATCCCGATCTCGTAGTCTTCCTGACCGTGGCCGGGAGCTGTGTGGACGCAGCCGGTGCCCGCGTCGAGGGTGACGTGGTCGCCCAGGATTATCAGGCTTGCCCTGTCATAGAGGGGGTGGCGCGCCTCCACCCTTTCGAGGCGGGCCGGGTCGATGGCGGCGATCTCCTTGTAATCGGTCCAGCCCATCGACTCGAAGACCCCGGGCGCGAGCTGTTTGGCAAGGATGTAGACCATGCCGGAACCGGCGGGGTGTTCGTAGGCCGAATACTCGTAGTTGGGCCCGAGGGCCACCGCGAGGTTTGCCGGAATGGTCCACGGCGTCGTCGTCCAGATTACGACGTGGGACTTTTTACCCGCCAGCGCCTGGTCTATGTAGCCGAGATCCTTCGGAATAGGGAAGGCGACGGTGATGGAGGGGTCTTTTTTGTCGGCGTACTCGACCTCAGCCTCGGCCAGGGCCGTCTTGCAGTCGATGCACCAGTAAACCGGCTTCTTTCCCTGATAGACCGCGCCGGTATCCATGAACTTCCCCAGCTCCCGCACTATCTGGGCTTCATACCCGTAGTTCATCGTCAGGTAGGGGTCTTCCCAGTGGCCGAAGATTCCGAGGCGCTTGAATTCCTCGCGCTGGATGTCCACGTACTTCTGGGCGTATTTGCGGCAGTAACGGCGGAACTCCGCCTTGCCCATGCCGGTCTTCTTTTCGCCCAGCTCCTTGTCAACCTGATGCTCGATGGGAAGCCCGTGGCAGTCCCAGCCGGGGATGTAGGGCGCGCGCCGCCCCTGCATCGAGCGGAACTTTATGATTATGTCCTTGAGTATCTTGTTTATCGCGTGGCCCATGTGTATGTGGCCGTTTGCGTAGGGGGGGCCGTCGTGAAGGATGAAGGGTATGCGGTCCTTTCCCTGCTCCAGCAGGGTCTTGTAGACCTTTTCGTTTTCCCAGCGAACCATTATCTCCGGCTCTCGGGCGGCCAGATTGGCCTTCATGGGGAATTCGGTATTTGGAAGGTTCAGCGTATCTTTGTAATCCATTTTAAGGAACTTCTCCCAGAGCGTTGAATTTAAAAATTATTAAAAGGGAAGATTTTACTTTCCCGCGAAGGACTCTTTGAGACGGGCAATCGCCCCGGCGTAGGAGGGTGCGCCGAAGATGTAGCTTCCCGCTACCAGCGCATTCGCTCCCTGGCCGACAACCTCCCTGGCTGTATCGTGATTTATCCCGCCGTCTACCTGAATTATCGGGCTTAGTCCCCGTTCGCTCGCCATCCTGCGCAGCGCCCCGACCTTTTGCGAGGCGCTTTTAATGAACGCCTGACCGCCGAAGCCGGGGTTGACGCTCATTATGACCACCATGTCCAGCTCTTCCAGCACGTATTCGAGCGCCGAAAGGGGAGTGGAAGGGTTCAGGGCTGCTCCCGCCTTCGCTCCAGCCTGCTTTATCTGCTGGATGGTGCGGTGCAGGTGGGGGCTGGTTTCGGCGTGGACGGTGATGTAGTCCGCTCCCGCCGCCGCGAACTCGTCCACGTATTTTTCCGGCTCGACTATCATGAGATGGACGTCGGCAACGAGTTTCGTAGCCTTTTTGACTGCCTTTAGCACCAGAGGGCCTATAGTTATATTGGGGACGAAGCGGCCGTCCATCACGTCTACGTGAATCCAGTCGGCTCCGGCGCTTTCGACGGCGCGTATTTCTTCGGCCAGCCTCCCGAAATCGGCGGAGAGGATAGAGGGGGCGATTATAGACATCTAATAGCCTCGCAAAGGGGAGAATCGGTATAGTTGCCAATGTGAACTGATAATTATATTGGCAAAGTCTTCCGGATGGAAGGAGACATTTGACGAAAGAGGAGCGCAGTGCCTAGTCTGCGGAGACGGAAAGTGTGACCTCCGAGCCCTTTTGAACTTTTGAGCCGGGCATTGGCTCCTGCCCGATTATTCTGCCGGAGCGGGAAGGGTCGCCCAGCTGGGTGTCCTCGACCCTGCTGATCTTGAGGCCCAGTTCCGACAGCGTTTTTTCCGCTTCGGCGAGGGGGGCGCCGCTGAGATTGGGCATTCTCATGTAAGGCTGCTCGGGACCGGTTGCGACGAGCAGAAAAACCTGATCCCCCTTGCTCATCTTCGTCCCGGGAACCCTGCTCTGGGCGATGACGGTTCCGGCGGGTTCTCCGGGTATCCTTACCGCCGGAGCGGGAGTCAGCCCCGCCTGCGCCAACTGGATGTTTGCGTCCTCCTCGAACTGGCCGATGAGATCGGGGACGAACTGGCGCTCGCCTCCCCGCGAGAGGACCACGCCCACGCCCCGGCCTGCCTTGACCACGCTGCCCGCCGAAGGCCGCTGTCGAAGCACCCGGTTTTCCTCCACCCCGTCGGAGAAGGCGAAGTCCCGAACCTCAAGTTCGAGTCCGCGCGCGTTCAGGGTGTCCAGGGCGTCGGTGAGTGACATGTTGTAGACATCGGGCACCTCTACCTCCGGCGCCTTTTCGACCATGAAGGCGACGACGAGGTAGGCGCCGAGGCCGGCCACCGCCAGGGCGAGCATGGAGTATAAAATTACGATTAAAAATCGGCGCATTACTGACTCCGGCGCATGCGCGCCGCGAAAAATCCCTCAAGATAGCCTCCCGGCGAGGAGGCGGGGGGTCTCGGAAAGGTCCGCACGAAACCTTCCTTCGTCACCAGCCGGGGGGAGATGAAACCGGCGGCGGATTCAACCGAGAAAGCGGGGTTTTCCTTGAGGAAAGCCTTTACGGCCTCCTCGTTTTCCTCCCTCGCCGTGGTGCAGGTAGCATACACCAAAATGCCTCCGGGCTTAACCATCTTTGCGGTGTTTGCGAGTATCCGCTCCTGCAGGGGAGGGAATCCGGCGAGTTCGGCGGGGGTCAGCCGCCACCTCTTCTCGGGGTTGTGGGCGAGCACGCCGAGACCGGAGCAGGGGGCGTCCACGAGAACCGCGTCGAAGGGATTCTCGTCTTTGTAGAGGGCGGCGTCGGAGAGTACCGGCTTTATCGAGCGGAGCTCGAGCTTTCCGGCGAGTTCTCCGATCATGCTCACCCTTCCGGGGTGGATGTCCAGCGCGACGATTTCTCCTCTGTCCTCCATCAGAGAGGCCAGATGGGTCGCTTTTATGCCGGGGGCGGCGCAGGCGTCGAGTATCCTCCAGCCGGGAGCCGGGGCGAGGAGCAGCGAGACGAGTTGGGAAGCCTGACCCTGCGCCACGGCCAGCCCCTTTTTCAGGAGTTCGAGTTCCCGAAGGTCGCCGCCTCCGCAAAGCCATATCCCCTGCGGCGAGTACTCGCCGGGGCCGTATTCCTTCGTCTCTCCGAGTGAGGTCAGCGCCTCTTCCCGCGATATTTTCCTCGTGTCCACCCTCAAAAATACCGGGGGAACCGCGCCGAAGGTCTCGGCCATCAGTTTCGCCCCCTCCTCGCCCTCCTGAAGCCGCCAGTGCCCGACAAGCCACGCCGGGAAGCCGGTTTCGAGGCCGGTTCTCTCGTCGAACCCTTCCGGCCGGGGGAAATCCATCCCCACCGAGGAGATCTTGCGCATCAGGGCGTTGACGAGCCCCCTCGCCTTCGCGTGGCCGCTGCGGGCGGCGAGCTCGACCGTCTCCGAGACCGCGACGGGCGCGGGGATGCGGTCGAAATAGAGAAGCTGGAAGGCTCCGGTGCGAAGGATGGTGAGGAGGGCGGGGTGGAGCTTTTTGAGGGGCCGCTGATAGGCGTTTTTTATCGCGGCGTCGAGGAGGTTTCTCCGGCGGAGAACGCCGTAGACCAGCGCCGTGACAAGCCCGCGCTCTCTGGGGTCGAGCGCCCTTTCGCGCCTGAAAAGTCCGTCGAGGTACTGGTCCGCGTAGGCTCCCCGCCTCTCGATCTCGTCGAGAGCCTTCGCCGCGAGGCTCCGGGCGCCGTTATTTATTTTATCGCTTTGCACCGCCGCCTCAGTGGGGTGCTTCGGAGTGGCCGAGCTCGATCTCGCGCACGAATTCAAGCTTCCGCAGTTCCCGAAGGAGGCGGTCGAGGGCACGGGAGGTGCCCGGACGGAACTCAAGGTGGAGGATGTTGTCCTCCCCCGGAAGGCTGATGGAGTTTATCTCTATTTCGAGGTTTCTGAAGGGAGCCATCGTCCTGTAGAGAAGGCCGGGGGTGGGGGTGGTGACTATTTCGAGTTTTACCGGGCCCGGATCGCGAAGCTCGATCTTCTTCTGGCGGTCCCATTCGACCGTTACCCTCGGGACCGAGTCGTCGGAAAAGCACCCCTTGCGGTGGACGGTCAGCACCCTCTCCCCGGCGACTCCCTCTATCTCGTCGCCAAGGACCGGAACGCACTTGGTACAAAAGCGCAGATTCGAGGAGAAATCGTACCTGCGGACGGTCCGGGCTGCGACCGGCTTTGGGGGCATGACCTTCTGGAGGAGGGCGCTCACGGGGTTCCAGCCCGGCCTCGCGAGGGGGCCGAGCACTTTTTCGAGGGGCATCTTTCCGAAGAAGACCTCCTCGTAAATTTTATCGGTCTTCTCTCCGGACTGGGCGGCCAGCGCCTTTACCCGGTTGTCCACCTCCCAGCTGTCCATGCCGGCGGCGGTGCCGACCCCCAGAAGGAGCTTTTTCCCCTCCTCGGAGGCCTTCCTGAGCTCTTCCTGGCGAAGATAGCGTTTAATGGCGCTCATCGCCCGCCTAGTCGTCGCCCACTGCTGAAATTTTTCGTTGCAGACGGGGTGGTCGGCGGTCTTGATGATGACCCTGTCGTTCATCTTCAGTTTGGTGGCTATAGAGGTGGGTATGTCGTTTATTATAGCCCCCGTGGCCCGAAGGCCGAGCCCCTTGTGAAGGGCGAAGGCGAAATCGAGAGCGGTGGCGCCGACCTCAAGGTTCACCGTTTCACCCTTGGGAGTCGTGACCTGTATCCCGTCGGGCAGGTTGAAGCGCAGGTAATCCTGTATGTTGGCGAAATCCTCCGCCTCAAGAAACTCCCGCAGGTCCTTCAGGTAGCGCGTGTTGAAGTGGGCGCTTTCCACGTCCATCGAAAGGAGGCCGAGACGGTTGTAGCGGTCGTCCTCTCTGCTGGCTATGTAGAAGCGCACGATCATGCCCCTGTTGGAGATCGAGGTTTCGAGGGCGCGAAAACCGTTTTCGCGGGGGTTGGAGATGTTGTCTTTAAAAGTGCCGGGAATCGCGGGGAAGGAGATGTGGACCCTGCCAAGCGCCTGATAAGCGGCTTCCCTGGACTCCGCGATGATGCGGACGGTGAAGAGGTTCTCGTTTATCACCGGGAGGGTGTGGTCGAAGCGGTTCCAGTGGATGTCTATGCGGACTGTAAGGTCGCCGGGGAAGACTTCCGCGAGGCGGGAGCGCAGGTGGACGAGGGGGCGCTCCAGTTCCTTTTTCGCCTTCTTCTGGGCCTCCTGAAACTCCGCGTACTTCTCGGGGGTGAGGTATTCCCCCACCTGCTCGCGGAGTCTGCTCGCGAGGTCCAGCATACAGAGCCTCTCGCAGGTGTTGGCGTACATCGTCGCCGATTCGCGGGCTATCCGAAGGCGTTTTTCGGGGCTGAAGATGTGGAGGGTGCCGAGGTTATCCACCCTGTCGGCGATCTTTATGAGCAGCACCCGGATGTCTTTTAGCGCGTACTCGAAGAGGCGTCGGTAGGAGAGTTCCTTGTCGTCCTTTATCTTCGTCAGCGCCTCGACAAGTTCCGCCGAGTCGGGAAAGTCGCGGCGAAGCTCCTCAAGGCTGTAGTCGGTGTCCTCTATCGTATCGTGGAGTATCGCCGCCTCGATGGAGGGCCAGTCTACGATTCTTCCGAAGCGGCTGACCTCCATCGCCGTGCGAAGGGGGTGATAGATGTAGGGCTCGCCGGTTTTCCGCAGCGACCCGGCGTGAAGGCGGTTCGCCACCTCCACGGCTTTGGTCAGCCGCGTGGAAAGCTCCTGCAGCTCGTTGTCGTCTACGGCGTGGTGCAGGATGTACCACGAAAGTATGTTGTCCTTCTCTTCGGCGAAAGCCTGAGTCACTTGACCCGCACTCCTCATGGACCGGTGTATATTACTGAAATTATTGCAGACAAAGGCGGGAAAACGAAACGCAAAAACAGCCCTTTTTCCCGCGCGGGGGAAAGCCCGTCAGTTTTTTTCCCCGAACCGCTTCTTCTGGCCCAGAAAATACTCCAGATCGGTGAGGCTTTCACCCGTCTTCGCCCCTTCTACGGCGAGATCTATCGCCCTTAGCGCCCCTTCGGGGTCTCCCGCGCAGTATCTGGCCTCGGCGAGGGTGTCCAGCAGGGCGGGCAGAGGCATGGAGGAGACGGCTTTTTCGGCCAGCTCCACCGCGCGGGGGCAGTCCCTCAGCCCTTCGTCCTTCGCGGTCGCCAGGGTCCACGCCAGAGCGTTCTGGATGAAGGGGTTTCCCGGTTCGAGGGCGAGCGCCTCCCAAAGGTCCGAAAGAGCCTCTCTTTCCCTTCCTTCGCCGGCGAGGAAGATCGAGCGCTGGACGAGGGAACCCGCTTCCCCCGGATTGGCCGCGATATACCCGTCAAGGCCCCTTATCGCCACGCTTCTTTGGAGGCTTTCCCCGAGCCCCGGAGCCTGCAGGACCCCGGCGCAGACGAAGAGCACGGCGAGTATAGCCCACATCAGCCTTTTAATGTTGCGGACTTTTCTGTGATGGCCCTCGACAAGGGAGGGGTTTTCGCTCGCGGCGGCGAGAAAATCCATCCGTTCCCCGAGCGAGCCGTGGTGCCAGGAGGGAAGGTCGCGAATATCGCCGGAGTAGCGGGAGATGGTTTCAAGGGCGCTGTTAAAGGGGCGGAAGGTGTTTAGCACCTCAAGGGAGTAGAGATCGGCCTGCCTCTCGAAGGCCCTTGAAATTGCCCCGAAGGCGTAGCGGAAACCGACGACGAGCACAACTATCGTCAGTACGGCGACCGCGAAGGAGAGGGTTCCCTTTGCGCCCCCCTCCGCGAAGAGGTCCGGGTGGGCGTACCTCGCCCATATCGCTCCAAGGTCTGCAAGCTCGTAGATAAGCGACATAAGCGCAATCAAAAGCCCCGCGAAGAAGAGGAGGTAAAACCAGAGGTGATTGTAGCGGACATGGCCCGCCTCGTGCGCCACCACGGCGGATATCTCGTCCTCGTCGAGCGCGTTGAGAAGGGCCGGAGTTATGAGCAGATAGCGGAATCTCGGCACAAGGCCGATAATCCCCGCGGTGAGAATTTTACCCTCCATGAGCGGCCAGACCATTATCTCTCGCACTCTAAGCCCCATGTATTTCGTCAGGAGGGTCAGCCGCTCGCGCAGATGTCCCTCCGCCACCGGCCTGCACCCCCACAGCGCGGTGATGGCCACCGGCAGGAATATCGCGACCGCGATGAGGAAGAAGGGGGCGTAGAGAAATTCAAGAAAAGGATTCGCCTCGATGGCGCTTTCAAGCGACGGGAAGAGAAGGAATATGCCGTCTCCGATGAGCGCGATGAGAAACCAGGGCACGAGGATAGAGAATTCCGTCCTGGCGTTGGACAAAACAAAAGATTTTCTCGAGGTCGACTGGCCTAGCAAAACAGATTTGAGGGGGTAAACTTCCCACCATAGAACGATCAGGAAGAAAAAGAACGGCAGAAGACCGGCGAGGGAGCCCAGAAGTTCCGAGTGCTTCGCCAGCGGGCTTATCACCAGCGCCGGAAAGGGCGTCGAAAAGATCAGCACGGCGAAGGGGACGGTGAGCAGAAGCTGGTATCTCTGAAGCATTCCCGAGACCAGCGGACGGTAGTAGGCGGTTGCCGCTGAGCTGTTTATCGCCGCGATCATCATCCGGCGAAAGCGCCAGCGAAGCATTCCCCAGACCCCGGCAATTATCAGGGGGATGAGCAAAAGCCCCGCAAGCCCGGCGCTTTTTTGCCCGTCAACGGGCGAAAGAGCCACGATGGTAAGGGCTATAAGGAACGTGAGTATCGAGTTGTACATTCAAGTCTCCCAAGAGACCGTTAAAAAACGTCGAGAGAAGCCCCGGTTTCAAGGAGACGCGGAGCGAGAAGCGAGACATAACCAGTAGTTAGGCGAGCGACGAGCGAGCACGCGACGATGAAAATGGGGCTCGCAACAGTTTTTAAACGGTCTCTGACTAGTTTACCCCAAAATCCCCCGCAAAAGAGTTCTGTTTCAGGGGGGTGGCGATACCCCTTAAAATTAAGAGTAAAACCGGAGCAAAATTTGTTAAACGCGGACGGCCTCCGAAAGGCGCACCCAGAATAAAATAAAAACCCGTAAAACGACGTTTCATCAACAGAGATAATCGAAACTCCGTTTTTATTATTTTAAATATCATGAAATCGAAAAAATCGTTTTAAAGAAAATAAAGGCCCGAAAATACGGCCCGAAAGCGAAAGCCATCATTTTGATTGGAACTTTGTTTTTCTTTAATGTACATGTAACGGTCATTCCACCGGCTTCATGGCAAAATAAGGCGAACGGCGGTTGGTTAACAGGAAATAACGAACGGCTGTTTTTCAGATGACATTTTGATTGGACAAATACGTTAACCAGGAACGGCGTTTTTATTATCTTCATACCTTTCTACCCATAATAAGGAGCAAGAATACGTCATGAGCAGGGAAAAAGGAATCTTGAAGGAATCGACTCTCGAAGCGTATCTGGAGAGTCGCGGAGTCAGCCGTCGCGGGTTCCTGAAGTTTTGCAGCGCCGTCGGCGCGACGTTAGCCCTTCCGGCGAGCTTTGCCGAAAAGGCCGCCGCGGCTTTGACTGCAGACAACAGGCCCCCGGTAGTATGGCTGGAGTTCCAGGATTGCGCGGGAGACACCGAATCGCTCCTTCGCGCTACCCGGCCCACCGCAGCCGAACTCATACTCGATTATCTTTCGCTAGACTACCACGAGACTATCATGGCCGCCGCGGGCCATCAGGCCGACGAACTTCTGTACCAGACGGTCAACAACTACAAGGGCAAGTACATCGCCATAGTCGAAGGCGCGATACCCACGGCCAAGAACGGCATCTACTGCATGGTCGGCGGCAGGACGGCGATGGCCGTCGCCCAGGAGGTTTGCGGAAACGCCGCAGCGATAATCTGCGTCGGAACCTGCTCCTCCTTCGGAGGCATTCAGGCCGCCGCTCCGAACCCCACCGGCGCCAAGGCGGTTATGGACATCATCTCCGGAGTTCCGATCGTCAACCTCCCCGGCTGCCCGGTCAACGTGGTCAACCTGACCGCCACCGTGGTCCACTACCTGACCTTCGGCTCACTGCCCGCCCTCGACAAGCTCAAACGCCCCCTCTTCGCCTTCGGCAAGCGCATCCACGACAACTGCGAGCGCAGAGCCCACTTCGATCAGGGCCAGTACGTGGAAGCCTGGGGAGACGCGGGACACCGCGACGGGTGGTGCCTCTACAAGATGGGCTGCAAGGGCCCGAGCACCTTCCACAACTGTCCCACCGTCCGCTGGAACGACGGCCAGAGCTGGCCCGTTCAGGCCGGTCACGGCTGCGTGGGCTGTTCCGAGCCCGGCTTCTGGGACACCATGGGTCCCTTCTACGATCGCGTGCCCAACGTACCGGGCTTTGGCGCGGACGTTACGGCGACAAAGATCGGCCTCGGCCTCGTTGGAGCGGCCGCCGCCGGCATCGCCGTGCACGGCGTCGCCAAATCGCTGCAGCTCAAGGCCACCGACGGCGAAGAACATTAAAAACGCGATTAAACGATTTGATATAGGAGAAAGACCCGATGGCCACCAAGAAACTTGTTATTGATCCGTTGACTCGAATCGAAGGCCACCTTCGAATCGAGGCCGTAATAGAAAACGGCGTCGTCAAAGACGCCTGGAGCTCCTCGACGATGTGGCGCGGCATCGAGCAGATTCTCGTAGGGCGCGACCCCCGCGAGCTGTGGTACTGGACCCAGCGCTTCTGCGGCGTCTGCACCACCGTTCACTCCATAGCCTCCGTCCGCTCCGTGGAAGACGCCCTCGACATCGCCGTCCCCCTGAACGCCGAGCTGATCAGAAACCTCATGATCGGCATTCAGGCCGTTCAGGACCACGTCATACACTTCTACCATCTCCACGCCCTCGACTGGGTAGACATCACCTCCGCCCTTCAGGCCGATCCGGCCAAGACCTCCGCCCTGGCGCAGGCCATCGGGCAGAAGTACGCCGTCGGCGTCCTTGGAAACCGCCCCTACGCCAAAAGCTCGGCCCAGTATTTCGAGACGATTCAAAAGCGCGTCGCCGCCTTCGCGGGCACCAAGAGGCTCGGGCCGTTCGCCAACGCCTACTGGGGTCACAAGGCCTACAAGCTTCCCCCCGAGGCCAACCTCATGGGCGTGGCTCACTACCTCGAAGCTCTCGACTGGCAGAAGGACGTCATCAAGATTCACGCCCTCCTCGGCTCGAAGAATCCCCATCCGCAGACCTTTCTCGTCGGCGGCATGTCGATTCCCGTCGACCCGAACAGCCAGAACGCCATCAACGCCGACATGATCGCCCATATCAGGGAGCTTCTCGTTTCGGCCAAGAACTTCGTCGAGCAGGTCTACATTCCCGACCTTCTCGCGGTGGCCTCCTTCTACAAGGAATGGGGCGCAATCGGCGGCGGCGGCGGAAACTTCGACTTCATCAGCTTCGGCGACTACCCGACCCAGTCGGCGGTGAAGCACAACGACAAGGCGCTCTGGCTCAAGCCCGGCAGAGTGACAGCAGCCGACTTCCCCACGCTTCACCCGGTAAGGCCCGAGGACATCACCGAGTACGTCACCCACTCGTGGTACTCCTACAACGGCGGCGACGACAAGGGGCTGAACCCCTTCGTCGGCGAGACGAAGGAAAACTATACCGGACCGAACCCCGGCTCCGGCAAGTACGACTACCTCGACACCGACAACAAGTACACATGGGTAAAGGCCCCGCGCTATCTCGACCGCCCCGTCGAGGTCGGCCCCCTGGCCCGCGTCCTCATCGCCTACGCTCAGGGACAAAAGGAGTTCAAGGGAGTCGTCGATCTGGTTCTCTCTGACCTCGGCATACCGGCGTCGGCTCTCTTCTCCACCCTCGGGCGCACCGCCGCCCGCGGCATCGAAACCCTCGTCACCGCGACGAAAAACCTCGAATGGCTCGACATGCTCGCGGCGAACATCAAGGCCGGCGACCTTCGCGTCCACGCCGGAGAGAAGTGGGACCCCGCGACCTGGCCCAAGGAGTGCAGGGGCGTGGGCTTCCACGAGGCTCCCCGCGGCACCCTGAGCCACTGGACAAACATACGGGATACCAAGATCGCCAATTTCCAGGCGGTTGTTCCCTCCACCTGGAACGCCTCCCCGCGCGACGCCAAGGGTCAGCGCGGTCCCTACGAATCGGCCCTCATCGGGACGCCCATCGCGGATCCGGAAAAGCCGATCGAGATTCTCCGCACCATCCACTCCTACGATCCGTGCCTGGCCTGCGCAGTACACGTCCTGGACGAAAACGGCAAGGAACTGACCACGGTTAAGGTCCTTTAGGGCCGGGAGAGGCGACATGGAAAGCGTCATGAAACCCGTCAAGGTCTGGGAATTCCCGGTAAGGGTGATTCACTGGACCAATTTTCTGGCGATAGTATCCCTCATCGTCACCGGGATATATATCCACTACCCGTTTCTGGCAACGGCCCACATGCCGGACCTCTTCGTGATGGGCTGGGCCCGCACGGTCCACTTCGTAAGCGGCTGGATGCTCATGATCGGAGTCGCGGGGAGGATAATCTGGGGCATAGTCGGCAACAAATACGCCAAACTGCGCACCTTCGTCCCCTTCACCTACGCCAGCGGCCGCGAAAATCTGGTGGCGGTCTTCCGCTACTATACGCTGATGTCTCCCCGGCTGCCCCCGAGGCTGGGCCACAACGCAATGGCCAGCATGGCCTATCTGGCGATAGGGGCCTGCATGATCTTCCAGATCATCTCCGGCTTCGCACTCTTCGGGCAGTACGATCCCGCCGGCATGGCCAACAGCCTCTTCGGCGGAATCTTCGTCTTCATGAGCAACGGGTACGTCCGCCTGATACATTACTTTATGACGTACGTGTTTATCGCCTTCGCGATGTTCCACGTGTACGCAATGTGGATGTCCGATATCGCGGAGCGCGACGGGTGTTCGGGAAGCATGTTCAATGGATACAAGTACGGCGACCCCAATCTCAAGGAGTAACCGCACCCTGGTGCTGGCTCTGGGCAATCTGGTCATGACCGACGACTCGGCGGGACTGGTCGCCCTTGGCCGCTTTAAAGAAAAATACCTGGCGCCCGAGGGGGTAGACCTCCTCGACGGGGGAACCCTCGGGCTCGACCTTCTTTACTATATGGAAGGTTACAAGCGGATACTCATCGTCGATTGCGTGATGAGGACGAAAAACCCCGGCGAGGTCGTGCTGGTCGAGGCCGATGAAATCGAGACGGTCTTCGCCAACTGCCTCTCGCCCCACCAGATGGGGCTCAAGGACCTTATCGCCGTACTTCGGCTTCAGGGCAGGATGCCCGAGCAAATGACGGTGGTAGGCATCGAGGGCGAGGCCGTCGAACTGGGGACCGAACTCACCCGCGCCGTAGCGGGCGCAATCGACGAGGCCGTGGAAACGATGGCCGGAGTTCTGAAATCCTGGGGGATAGGACTGACTCCGCTAAAGGCCTGAAACGTGAAAGGGCCGCCCAACCGGGCGGCCCTTTCACGTTTATATTCATCTTTTATCCGGCCGCAGTTCGTACAGGTACTCGGCCAGCATTTTTTCTTCCTCGTCGCTTATCTTCGCGCCGCGCTCCCGCATCACCTTGACCGTCCTTCGCCAGTCTTCGAGGGATTTTCTTTTGGACAGAGGGGTTTCGGTGGTGTGGCAGGCGCCGCAGCCCCTTTCAAATACCATCTCATCCGCGGAACGCGACCTCGAACATCCTCCCGCCGCGAGAAAAAGAGCTATCCCAAGGGCGATGAGTGCGGTTTCCGGTAATCGTCTACAGCCCGCCATCCCGTTATCCCCTCCGGCCTCAGCGACCAAAAGGATTCCAGCCGTCCGTGAAAAAAATCCATCTTCGAGAGGGCCGCGATAACTCCGGCTTCGGTGTCCTTGCCGATGATTCCCCGAAGCGCCGCCCACTGATGGAAAAGTCTAAGCGATTCCCCGATAAGGTCAAGCTCTTCGAGGGTCGGACCGAGGGTGTTGATGATATACCAGTTGCCGAGGTACTTGCGGACGGTTTCGGCGTCGCTCTTCTCGGGCGCGAGCTCAAGTATGTCCACGACGAAATCCCGAAGGTACCTGTCCGCCTTGTGCGCCAGATCGCTTGCCTTCTGGTCCGCAAGCGCCGGGCCGGTCCCGGAGCGCAGCCACTGGTAGAAGAGGCCGAGAAAGCCCCGTGCGCGCCCGTCCATTTCCACGAAATTTTCAAAAAGGTTGTTTCCTGAGCCGTTTGCCATCATATCCTCACCCGCGAAACTCGTAATCGAAAGCCACCGTCAAAAAGCCGTGAAGTATGGAGGCGGTAAGACCCCAGATAACCCTGTGCTCCCAGGTGAAGGAATAGAGATCGTCGGGGTGCCTTGAATTGATTCTCTTCAGGTGGCTGTCCGGGCCGGAAAGGTGGGGGAGCGGGACGGTGAAGACCTCGCAAACCTCCGCCGGCTCCGGTTTAAAGGAATAGTCCTTCTCGGGAAGGAACATGACCACGGGAGTCACCAGATAACCCGAAACCGAGGTCCGGTCGTCGAGGACGCCGAGAATCTCAAGGTCTTTTGGTCTCACCCCTATCTCTTCCCAGGTCTCGCGAAGGGCGGTGTCCAGAAATGAGGAGTCGCAGGGATCGGCCCGCCCGCCGGGAAAGGAGACCTCCCCCTTGTGGTGAAGGACGGTGCCGGTGCGAAGGGTGAAGAGGAGGTCCAGACCGCGACGGCCGGGTGACAAAAGAAGCGCGACCGCCGCCGGAGAGAGCTCCTCTGCAGGCATAACCAGCCTTCGGCGGGAGGACAGGCGGGACCTGATCTGGTCGATGGCTTTTAGGGGTTCCATGTTTTTATAAAGCATTTTTCAGTGCAGACGCAAACAAGGGCGTGTCCCTTTAGGGACGCCGGTGCGGTTATAAACCCCGCTATGCGCTCAATGACAACTGTTGCACAGTTCCTTCTGCGGCTTTGCGTAAAGGTGCGCTTCGTTTGAGGCGTGCGGGTTGTGACAGCCGGCGCAGGAAAGTTCGTTTCCGGAGACGGGGAAAGGCGCGGGGCCGGGATAATCCTTTGCGGATTTTGCGTCCAGCACATGTTTTTTGTGGCTGGAGTGGCATTCCTTGCAAAGGGTGTTTACCGGCTTTTTCAGCAGCGGATATTCCGCGGAGGAATGAGGTTTGTGGCACTGCGTGCAGCCTTCGTCGAGGGCGTCGTGGCGAACCTTCTTGTCCTTCGCGGGGTCCTTGTGGCAGGCGAAGCAGAGTTTGTCTCCGGCGGAGGTCAGGAGGTTCTTCTGATCCGACCCGTGGGGCTTGTGGCAGGAGGAGCAGCCCTCGTCCAGGGCGGTATGAACCTTGCCGGATTTCGCCGGGTCACTGTGGCAATTAAAGCAGAGCGCGTTGCCCTTCGCCTTGACGAGGTTTTTGTTTTCGGAGCTGTGCGGCGCGTGGCAGGAGGTGCAGCCCTCCTCCAGGCCGGTATGGGGAATCTTGCCCTCTTTGCCGGGAACGGTGTGGCAGTTAAGGCAGAGCTTGTCTCCTGCGGCGTTCAAAAGCTTCTTCGTGTTTGTGGCGTGAGGTTTGTGGCAGGCGTTGCAGCCCTCGTCCATGGCCGTGTGGACGACCTTGCCCTTGGCGGGATCGGTGTGGCACTGGGTGCAAAGACCGGGGATTTTAGCTTTAAGCAGTTTTTTCCCAAAGCCCGCGTGGGCGTCGTGGCAGGCGGTGCAGCCCTCGTCCAGCGCCGCGTGAACAACCGAAGCCCCCGTTACCGGATTGTCATGGCAGTCTAGGCAGAGGTCTTTTGCTTTCACGAGGAACTTTTTATTTTCGCCGCCGTGGGGTTTGTGGCAGTCGGCGCAGTCCTTGGCCGCGGGATGAAGCTCCTTGCCGTTTCCGGCCTGGGGAACGTCGTCGTGGCACTCCCTGCAGAGTTTCTCCATGGGTTTTGCGAGGTACGCCTTCTGAACCGACATGTGCGGATTGTGGCAGGCGGTGCAGCCGTCGTCGGAAACCGGGGAATGTACCTTTTGGCCGCTCTGCTGGAGGTCTTTGAGGGTGGTATGGCAAACGTTGCACTTCGCAGTAACGTCTTTAATCTTTATGGCCGCGGCAGCGCCCTGTCCGTGGCAGGCGTCGCATTTTCCCTGAGTGAGAGGGAAATGGATTTTGCCTTTGACGAGTTTCGTCTGGCTGGAGTCATGCACGGGGTGGCAGGTCAGACACTGCTCGACGGTCAACGGCAGATTGCCGTGCAGGGTCGAGACTTCGAGATCCTTCTTGAAGTTGTGGCACTGCAGGCACTTTTCCTTGGCCTTGGCCAGGTTTCCGTCCTTGTGGGGGCTGTGGCAGCTCTGGCAGCCTTCCTTGACGGGCTGATGTACGGTTGCGCCGTCCCTGTACCCGTCGTGGCACTCCTCGCAACCGGCGGGGAAATCCGCCCTAAGCTGCCTGGTTCCGATCTCGCGGTGGGGATCGTGGCACTTGGCGCAGCCTTTGAGCTCCTTGCCGTGTCCTTCCTTGAGGACCTTGGGATGACACTGGACGCAAAGGTCGTTCTTGTCACCCTTGATGAGACGGGGAGTGGTGCCGTGGGGATCATGGCAGTCGTCGCAGAATTTGCCGCTCTCGTTAGCCGACGGGGGATGAAATTTTTTGTCCGGGACCGACTTCGCCTGGGAATGGCACTCCTGACATGTCAGCCGAAGCCCCTTGTAAAGCCTGTACGGGAAGCCGGTGTAATGAGGGTCGTGGCAGGCCATGCAGCCGCCCTCCTCGAAAGCTGCGTGATTTTTAGCCCCCGCGTAGTTTTTCGCATGACACGATTTGCAGGGCTCGAGCTTCTGGGGGGCCATCAGCTTTACGTTCTGGCTGAGGTGCGGTTCGTGGCACTCGGTGCATGTCGCGACGGTCGACTTGAAATGGTTGTTGGACATCGGGTCGGCGTCGTTCTCGGGGTTCTGGGATACGACGACGTGGCACGCCAGACAGACGTAAGGCTGACCGCCCTCGACGAGCTTCATGTTTTCGTCGTGGCAATCGGAGCACTGGGAGATGTCGCGGGAATGCATGTGGCGGCGGATGAAGCCGGAGGGCACAGGGTCTTTGTCCTGAACGAAGTAAACCTCTATATAGGTGCCGGAAACGTTGAAGCGGTTTATCCCGGGATCGAGCTTGGCTGAAAAATTGAATATCCCGGAAGGCCCTGCGACGGCCTCGGCCTGTTCAAGCCCGGTGGGACGGATATGTTGCCAGGCAATGGTTTTGCCGGGCTGGTCCTTGCCGATTACGGTCACGAAATCGTCACCCAGCGCCGTGTTGAAGGGGGGTGACAGTATCTGAACCGCACTGGCCGAAGGAGCGAAAGCCGCCAGAAAAATTGCAATTAGGAGCGTCAGCGTGGACAAGCTGTGGCGCGAACCCGAAATCATTCTTTCAGTTCATCCCGAGTTAAGGTTTTTCAAAATCTCTCAAGATACGGAATGTGCCTTTATACATTAATAATGTTTCGCGCCGCAACAGGCGGAGAGACAAAAACCCCCAAAAATTTGACGGCGGACGGCTGCGGCGGCGCGAGGCTTTCGGGAGTCCCCGAAAAAAACCTGACATAAAGGCATGCGGACATCTTTTTGCCGGGTACGGTAAAAATGAGCGATATGCGGAATTGCCTTGGGCGAAGGAGTTGTGGTATTTAAGAAAAGTTTCAGGATGTGGAGTTCAACCGCATTGTGGGGCATCCGCCCACCGGCTTGAAAAGGTGTTTTATGAAAATCAAAAGCGTGACTGCCTTAATGGTTATCGCAATGTTTGCGGTTTGCGTCGCCGCCGAGCAGGGGTTCGCGGCAATGCAGATCCGCAAAAAAACAGGGGGCGAAGCGCCTGCCGGAGGCGCTCCGGCTGAAGGGGCTCCTCCCGCGGCTCCGGCGCAAACCGCCGCGCCCGCCCCCGCAGGCGAAGCCGCAGCCCCTCCCTCTTCCGCTCCGGCTTCCTCTCCGGCTGGCGCGCTGGTTTCCGCCCCCGCTGCCGAAGAAGAGCCGAAGCCGAGGAAGATTACCGCGGAGTCCTTCGTCGGCAGCGTCGTTTACGTCAGGGGGGACAAAATACTCGCAGAGATCCCCGGCGGCGCCAAAAAGAACGAACGCTACATGGTCTACAGCACAAGGCTAAAGCGCCTCGGCCGCGCGATAGTCGAGCGCCAGGTCAGCAAGGGCATGTTCATGCTGAAGGTGCAGCGCGGCGGCGGTTCGCAGGGAGACCGGCTCGCGAGGGAGACGGAAAAAGAGGCCTACACGAGAGTCCGCAGCGCCGACACCGTAGAAGCCTACAAGGAATTCCTACAGGTCTTTCCCCAGTCTCCGCTGGTTGGACGTGTCGCCCAGAGGATGTTCCGGCTGAACCTTCGCGAGACCTTCCCGGCGCCCGACGGCGGTGCCATATTCGGGCAGGTCAAGCTCGAAGAGCAGGTCAGCCAGGACATTCCCCTCGCCAGGGCCATGATAAAGCTGGACCGTTTCGTCATCGGCATGACCGACGACGCCGGGAAATTCTCTCTGGACGGCATCCCCGTAGCCGAGTACCCGGTTTCGCTGAAGCTGACGGTCCGGGATGAAAAGTTCGAGATGGCCAAGGAAATCATGGTCGAAATCCCGGCGGCAGCACCGGCGAAGATAGAGATGGACCTTCCGGTCAAGCTCACTCCGACCTACCTCGTCGGAACCGTGCAGGATTCGAGCGGCGCTCCGATACGCGAGGCGGAGGTCTGGACGAGCCCCTATACAATGGAAGTGCTGACCGACGAAAAGGGCCAGTTCCGCATCTCCAGAAAGAAAAAGATCGACGCTTCGGGCGGACTCCTCGAAGGAGACGAGCCCCTTCTCGGCAGGGACTACAAGATTTACGCTTACCGCAAGGGGTTCGGCGCCGAGAGCGTCGAAATCGCAGCGGGCAATTTCAAGGAAAACAAGGCGCCCGATCTCAGACTGGCGAATCAGGACCCTTACGAAGAGGGTGTTCCGGACCTTGACGTCGATCTGCGCGCCAATCTCGATTTGATGCAATTCGTCGTGCCTGCCGGCAGCGGGCCGAAATTCAACCGCTGAGCCTGGAAAACAATCGGCAGGGCATTACGTTGACGATTTTGAAAAAGGTAGAGGGACCGATGCGAAACTCTCTTTCAATAAGAAAAATCCTGGCAGGTTTCCCGGGTGTCTGTATCTCGCTTGTTCTCGCCGCCCTTCTGGTTTCGGCGGCGCCCGGCGTGGCGCAAGCCAAAGCCGGTTCGATTTTCGGCGACGACACCGTTGTCGCCGGCCTGAAGCTGATGACCCAGAAAGCTCCCGAAGCCGCCGGAAGCGCGCCGAGTGCGCCGCCCCCGGCAGCTCCGCCTCCCCCGCCCCCAAAGGCTCCCGAGGCGGTCAAGGAAGCTCCCCCTCCCCCGCCTCCTCCCGCTCAGGAGGCTCCCAAAACCGAAGCCGCTCCTGCGGCCGAGGAAAAAGCTCCTCCCGCGGCTGAAGAAGCCGCCGCCCCGGCTCCCGTTCCCGCCCCCAGCCTTGCTCCCGCGAGTTCGGCCGCAATGGAAGAGAGAAGGGAAGCCGACGCCGCCGTGGCGGAGGAGATCGCTGAGGAAGAAGCCCCCAGAGCGGGCGGAACCCTGGTGGTGGAATCGTCTCCCGAGGGCATAAAGGTCTTCATCGACGGCGAAGAGCTTGGCGTGACGCCGATTGCGGTCGAAGGGCTCGCCGATTCGCCGCACGAAATCATCCTGTTCCATCCTCAAAAGGGCGCTTTCAGCCAGATGGTGGAAAGCGGAAGCGGACGCATTTTCATCGATCTCTCCACTCAGGGCGGACTGGGAGTCGGCTTTCTCAATATCGAGACGACCCCCTCCAACGTGAGGATAGACCTCGACGGCAAGCGCCTCGGCCTCAGCCCTGTAAATCAGCCGGTAGTCTCCGGGAAACACAAGGTTCTCCTCTCCAAGGATGGTTACGTTGACAGGGAGTTCACCGTCGAAGTCAAGGCGGGGGCCACCCAGGCCATAAAGGAAACCCTCGAGGAAAAGGCGGGCGCGCTGCTGATAATCGTCACCCCGACGGGCGGCAAGGTCTTCCTCGACGGCAACGCCGTCGGCGTGGCCGACGCTCCCCTCCGCATCGCCGACGTTCCGGCCGGAATCCACGAAATCCGCGTCGACAAGGAGGGGTTCATCCCCTGGTCGCGCAACAACGTGAAGGTTACCCGCGAAAAAACGGAGACCATACTCGCCTCGCTGCAGGCGCAGCGTAGCGAAGCCGCTGTCCGCATCTTCACCGATCCGGAGGGGGCGAGGGTCTGGCTCGACGGCAAGGAACTCGGCGTCGCAGGTCCCGAGGGCGTCGGCTTCGTGACCGAAAAGGGCACCCACGTACTGAAGATGGAACTCAATCCCGCGATAACCGCCGGTTACCGTCCCCTTCAGGTCTCGGTCTCCTTCACCGAAGATTCGGTGGATTACCAGGCAAATCCGATAAAGCTCCCGGTAATCGACGAGGCCTACCTCAGCGCGCAGAAAGTCTTCGAGGCGGGCAAGGACGAGGAAGCCATCTCTTTTCTCGACCGCGTCGACCCGGCGAAGGCGAGCTACCCCGAATCAAGAATAATGATGATACGCATTCTCCAGAATCTCCGCAGAACCAGCGAAATACCGGCGGAATTTGAAAAGCTTTTCTCCCAGCCCATCTACAAGAAAAACCCGGTGCTCAATCTCGGGATGGGTTACTGGGCGATTCAGGCGGCGAAACAGGCTGGAAAGGGCGAAGGGTCCGACTATCTTTCAAAGGGCATCGACGCGCTTGACCGCTGCGTCGAATCGGTGGATTACTTCCCGGCGGACGAGCGCCAGTCGCTTGCCCTGAAGGCCCATTACTATACGGGGATAGCCTCCGAGCTTCTCTTCGGCCTCACCAACGAGAAAAAATACGTCAAAAAAGGCGTTCAGGCCTGGGAAATGTTCTTTGCCCGTCTGAATTCGAGTGAAGAAACCCTTGGAACAAGCTGGATTGAAAAAGCCAAGAAACACCAGAAGAATCTCAGTTATCTCGAAAAGAAGCTGGGTCGCTAGCGCGATTTTACTTCTTGCAGTCTGTCTTTGCTGCTGCTCCCCTTCCGGGAAATCCGAAGGGGGATCTTCCATCGGCACGAAGGCGACCGAGGTTGACCGGCTTAAAAACAGCTGGGTGGGTCTTTACGCCCAGAGAAACGAGAAGATAGCCCGCCTTCTTTCCGACGGCGAAGGGTGGGTTAATTTCAGGGAGATGGCTCTTCCCGCCGCCATTACGGCATTCTCTTCGGGCACGAGCATCCCGGAGCGCATCGGCAAGGCCAGGGCCTGTCTCCAGCTGGCGGAGACTTTCGCCGTCCTTGACGGCTTTTATCTCAAGACCGAGGCCGAGTATCTCGGTTCCCCCGCCGTGAAGGGGATTCCCGGGGCTGCCGGGCGGCTTGGCTTCATAAGATTGAGGCAGGGCGACACGGATGCGGCCGGAAAAATATTCTCAGCCGCTCCCCCGAGAGGGCAGGAGGCGGTCTGGAGCCTGGGGAGGGCCGGAGTCGAAGTCATCTCCGGCAAATCCTCCGGCGGCGCAGCCCTTGAGAAGGCGGTAAAGGAAGCCCCGGCGGACAAGACCTCCCTGGCATTGACGGCCTCCTACAGCTGGGGCCGCCCGGCCGGAATAAAGGACAAGAGCCAGTACTCCAGCGCCGTTTCCTCTCTTGCGGGCGGCGATTTCGGAGCTGCCGCAGGAGCCCTGGAGCGGGCCGGTTACGGCAGCGCCGAGGAGGCGGGGCCCGATCTCTTTTTGTACGATCTTTTAAGAATCACATACGCGAAATACGCCCTGGCGTCGCTAAAGACCGTGGGAGGGCAGGAGGCCGCCTGGCTTTCCGGCCGCGCTTTATGGCTTCTCAAGGACTACGAGGCAAGCGTCTCGGCGCTGGCTGGCGTAACCGGGGAGCAAAGCGGCACGCTGCACCCCGCCCTTTTGTTCGGGGTGATCATCGACGGGCAAGAAATGCTCGAAGTCTCGACGGCGCTTCGCGGCGCGTCGCTGATCCGGGCGGGGAAAACCGCGGAGGGGACGGCGGTTTTAAAGGAACTGCTGGACGGCGATCCCGGCGCTTTCACCCTCGCGTATCTCGCCGAACTGCAGGTCGGCATGGGAATAAAAGGGCCTTTGGGCAATCCCGAGCAGGCCGTGAATGACTCCATCACCGCAATCCGGATGGACCGGATAAAGATGCTGGAGGTTGAAAACGGCGAAATCGCTTCGGCGATTCTGGGGGCGAGGCAAGCGGAGATTTGCCGGAAGGCTTCCTCTGTCGTGAGGGCCGGGGGCAAATCCCGCGAGGCGCTCGACCTCCTCGACAGCGCCCACCAGAAGAGAAAAGGCTACAAGCCGGATTTCATAAATCCGCCCGCCTTCCTTCTTGACCTGGCAAGCGCTTACGCCCAGACCGGCCAGTATGCTCCTTCGACGGAGATACTCTTTGAACTCAGCAACCAGTACCCCGCTGTCCGGCTGGGTTACGAGAGCCTTAAAAGACTTTACGCGTCGCGAACAGGGGGAGAGGCGCCCCCGCGATGAAGATTTTTCGGTCTGACTTGGGGAAGAGAAGGACCGGCAGTATTTACTTTCGCCTTTGGAGGGAATTTAAATGAGACGACGGCTTGGCCTGTTGTTCTTTGTCTCCTTGCTTGCTTTGCCTGCCGCCGCAGGGCTTCGCTACGCGGAGTCCACTGCGCCGACCAGCCTGAACCCGATGCTGGTTGCGGACATGCCGAGTCTTCGTGCGACCGAGCTGATGTACGAAGGATTGGTCAGCCCCCCGGAAGCCGGAGAGGTGAAGCCCGCGCTGGCGGAATCCTGGACGGTCTCCCCGGACGAAACCTCGGTGAAGTTCAAAATCAAAAAGGGGCTGAAGTGGCACGACGGTAAGCCCGTTACCGCTCAGGACGTCCTCTTCACCATCGAAGCCGGAAGGGACCCGAGAACCGCCACGGCCCTCGGGGCCCAGTTCGAGGCTTTTGACAAGGTAGAGGCTCCGAACGACTCCACGGTGATAGTCAACTTCAAGCGCAAGGTTTTAAATCCTCTTCTGTACTTCGATTTCAAGATTCTTCCCGCGCATCGCTTTCCCGAGGGCTACGTGGTCGCCGAATCGGCCATCGAGTCGCCCATCGGCAGCGGCCCCTTTTCCTTCGGCGAATGGACCCACGCGGGCGAGATACGCTTCAACCGCAGCCCCTACTACCCCAAGGCCAAGGAGGGCGGAATCGACGCGGTGGAGGTGTCTCCTGTGCCGGACGACAACATCAGAAACGAGCTTCTGCGCTACGGCGCGGTGGACCTCCTTCCCCAGGTGAGGCCGAAGGACATCCCCGCCCTGGAGGAACTCTCCAGCGTAAGGCTCTACCCCTATTCGACGCTGTCCTACAGCTATCTGGGGCTTAATTTCAGAAACCCGCTGATCCGCCAGAAGCTTTTCCGCCAGGCCCTCATGGCCGGGCTTAACCGCCCGGAGATGCTCAAGGCCCATTACGGCAATCGCGGCACCATCATCTCCGGCCCCTTTCCCCCGGCTTCCTGGGCGTACAACTTCGACGTAAAGCCCTGGCCCTACAACAGCGAGCGCGCGAATCAGCTTCTCAAAGAGGCCGGAGTCGTCGATACCAACAAGGACGGCATAAAGGAATTCGACGGCAAGCCCGTCACCCTGAAGATACTCTCCCTCGCCCAGTCCGAGGTTCAAAAGGCGGTGGTTCTCGACCTCCAGCAGCAGATAAAGAACATGGGCCTTAACGCCGACGTCCGCTTCCTCGAACCGATGGCCTGGAAGACCGCGGTTTTCGAGGACCACGATTTCGACCTTGTGCTGGCCGAGTGGACCTTCGACAACAGCGTCAACGTCTACACCCTTTTCCACTCCACCCAGACCGGACAAAACCAGAACAATTTCGGGGCTTATTCAAACCCCGAGGTAGACCGTCTCCTCGACGAGAGCCGCGAAGCGAAAAATTCCGAGATGTTGCGCGCCACCTACGGCGAGTTGCACAAAACGCTCAACGAGGACCTGCCTTACATCTTCCTCTGGAGCCTGAACCGCTATGCGGCAATAAGCAGCCGGATTGAAAATGTCCGACTCCACCCCTTCTACTTCTTCTCCTACGTTGCGGACTGGAAGGAGAAGTGACACCGGTCGCCTGATTTTCGGCCTACTCTCCTTTGCCGGACGGGAACTGGCGGCGACGTTACTGGTTCTAATCGGTGCGAGTCTTTTGCTCTTCATAGTGCTTAAGGCCGCGCCGGTAGACACTTCGCGCGGGCTTCGCCTTCAGAGCGAACCCGCCGGGGTAAACGTTGGCGCTGTAAAGGTCGAAGATTCAGAGCGCTTTGCAGCCAAGGAATATTTCCTCTGGCTAGGCGGAGTAATGACCGGGCAATTCGGCCACAGCTCCGCCCTTCAGCGCGGCAGGCCCGCCGAAGACCTCATCTGGCCCTCGGCCTGGCGCTCCTTCTCTCTCCTCTTCGCGGGTCTCGGTATCTCGGTCGTCCTCGCCCTTGGCGGGGCCGCCGGGAGAATTCTCTGTCCCAACTCGCTTTTCTGCCGTTCTCTGGGCTGGAGCATAGGTCTTCTTTCCTCCATACCGGTATTTTTGTACGTCTATATCTTCGTTGCGGGGGGCAACAGGGCGATAGCCTGGGGGGTTGACGGGGGCTACTGGTCGATGCCGCACTGGTTTCCCCTGCCGGTGGAAGCCGCTTTCCTCCCCTGGCTCTTCGCGGCGCTCATACTTGCCGTGGGCGACGGGGAACTCTCCGACCTCTTCGGCCGCTTCCAGAACGAGCTTCGCCACTCCTCTACAGGCGAGCACATCACCGGCGTCCGGATAATGGGGCTTAGCGTGCCCAAGGTCATAGCCAGGGGGTTTATCCCCGGCGCGGCCTCCCACGTCGCCCGGCGCGTATCCTTTTTTCTCGGCTCGCTGGTTGTCCTCGAAGCGGCGCTGGGTTGGCCGGGGCTGGGCTACCTCGCCTGGCGCGCGGCGGCAGAGCGCGACATGCCGGTGCTTCTGGGCGCGGCGCTTGTAATGGCGGCGGTGCTCAGGGTTTTTTCCATGTTCTGCGACTTCGTGGGGTACCTCGCGGACCCGAGACAGCGCAGCAATGGGTAAGGTCAAGCGCTTTCCGACAGCGAGCAGGCAAAGCCGCCTCATCAGCCTGACCATCGGCGCGCTGTGCCTCATTCCCTCGACGCTGGGCATGCTGGCCGGGACTTTCGGCTGGCTGCCCCACAATCCGATGGCCTTCGTCGGCGAGCCCAACGCCCCCTCCTCCGCGGAATTTTTTCTGGGCTGCGACGCCCTCGGCAGAGATCTTTTCAGCCGCCTCGGCGCCGCTTCGGCCTATTTCACCCCCCCCGGCGCGCTCGCGATGGGCGTAGCGCTTTTTGTCGGCGGCGTTCTGGGCGTGGCGGAATCCCTCGGCGGCAAGATATGGGGAGCGATAACCTACTGGCTCTTGCAGGTGCTCGATTCCCTGCCCAAGTTCGTTCTGGTTCTCCTCGTAGCCTCGATAGCGCGCAGCAATCTCGTCTGGATAATGACGGCGGTGGGAGTCACCTTCGCTCCCCAGATTGCCGGAGCCATACGTTCTAGCGTCGAGAGGCTCCGCATGGCCTCCTTCATCGAAGCGGAGCGCTGCCTTGGCGTCAGCATGGCGAGAATAGTCTTCGTCCACATACTCTGGGGCCACGCAAGGAGGGTAATCCTCGCCCAGTTGATGAGCCTTATGGCCTATGCGCTTCTGGTCGAGACCAGCCTTTCCTACCTCGGCGGCGAACTCGGGGTTCAGGAGCCCACGCCGAGCTGGGGCAACATGATTTCGCTCGCCAGAGACGGCGTCTTCACGGGCCACCTCATGCAGGCCTTTTTGCCCGCGCTGATGATCTCGGTTACGCTCGTGGGCTTCACCCTCGTCGGCCAGGGTCTTCTGAGCGTCGTGGAGGAGCGAGGGTGAGCCATCCCGCCTTTGAAACGCACGGCCTTACGGTCTATCTCGAAGGCCGCAGGGATATGCGGAAGATTCTCTCCAACGTGGAGCTTACGGTGCGTCAGGGGAGGACCTTCGCGCTTCTGGGGGAGTCCGGCTCCGGCAAGACCTGCCTGATACACTCGGTTCTCGGCGTCCATCAGGGGCAGCCCGGAGTAGTCTCGGGCAGCGCGAAGGTTCTGGGTCAGGAGATTTTCGGCGAGCTCGACCGCTATGTGGAGTACCGGAAACACCCCGAAGTTCTGATAAAAAAAGACCTGGCAGGGTGGAGGCGGGCACAGGCAAGGGCCTGGGGCGACATGCTCGGCAAAGACGTTACGCTGATACCGCAGGACGCCTCGACCTCCCTTTCCCCCTTTCACACAATAGGGCAGATGCTCTCGGTGGTGCTGGAGCGGGCAAACCCCGGCATAGAGAGCGAGGAATCGCGGGGGCTCGCGCTTTCCTGGCTTTCGCGGGTGGAGATGTACGACGTAGAGACCGTCTCCGAGTGCTACATTCACGAGCTGTCGGGCGGGATGGCGCAGCGGGCGGCGATTGCTCTGGCCCTTGCGCCGGGGCCCAGGCTCCTCATCGCCGACGAGCCCACCACCGGCCTTGACGCGACGCTCCGCATCTCGATTATCTCCCTCCTTCACTCTATGGTGGAAGAAAAGGGAGCAACCCTTCTTCTGGTCACCCACGACCTTGCGGCGGCCAGGATACTGGCTTCCGACGTGGCGATACTCTACGAGGGAACAATCGTCGAAACAGGATCCGTCGACGAGGTTCTGGACTGGGACCACGAGCCGAAGCATCCCTACACGAGTTTTCTGCTGGAATCGGAGAAAAAGCTTATAGAGGGCGCTTCTCCGCGCCTCGCGGTCAAGGAGCCCGCGCCGCTGGTGGGCTGCCCCTACTCGCCGAGGTGCGAAGCGGCGACCTCCCGGTGTCTTCTCGAATGCCCCACCCTGCGAGAATTTTCGCCCGGCCACAACATAGCCTGTTTCGTGGATGACCTATGAGTGAAGCGGCGGTAGTCGTAGACAACCTCTGGAAATACTTCGGCGCCTCGGGGCTTTTGGCCCGCTGGGCGAAGAAGGTGCCCGCCCTTCAGGGGATTGATTTTACCCTTGAGCGGGGCGAGCTTGCCGCGCTGGTCGGCGAATCGGGTTCGGGCAAGACGACTCTCGGCAGGTGCCTTCTCGGCCTCGTCCCCTTCGAGGAGGGGAGGGTCACGGTAAACGGCTTCGACATGAAGGCGCTCAAGGGGAGAGAGGAAAAGAAATTCAGGATGACCGCGCAGATGGTCTTCCAGAATCCCTACGCTAGCCTGAACCCCGCCTTCAAGGTTCGCGACGCCCTGGTCGAGGCGGTCAAGACCCACTTTCCCCAGGCCACCAGACAGCATGCGAGGGAAGAGGTGGAAAAACTGGCCCGCCTCGTCCAGCTTCCCAGCCAGCGCCTGGACGAATTCCCCACCAGCCTTTCGGGAGGAGAAAAGCGAAGAGTCGTTTTCGCGAGAGCCCTCGCCACGCGGCCCAGCTTCGTAGTAACCGACGAGCCGGTCAGCGGGCTCGACCAGCCGATACAGACCCAGCTTCTGGACCTCCTGCGGCAGATTCACGAGCGCCAGAAGTCCACGATGATCTTTATCTCCCACGACCTTCGGCTGGTCAAATTTCTGGCCACGAGAGTCCTCGTGCTTCTTCACGGCAGGATAGTGGAGGACGCCCCGGCCTCCTCCTTCTTCAGGGAGGGCCCCGGCCACCCCTATTCAAAGGAGCTTTTAAAGAGCGCCTACGACCCCCGGCCGAATCTGACCATTCAGAACCACAGAAAAGCCCCGGAGCGCTGGAAGACCGGCTGCTCCTTCCGTCACCGCTGTCAGGTCGGAGGGAGGGGGAACTCCCTTTGCGCCGACGAGATACCGATGCTGGTAGAGGTTAGTCCCGGCCACCGCATCGCCTGCCACCTGTGTTCGCCATGCCACGAATGAATTTTAAGACCCTGTTTTTGCTGTTCGCCTTTTTGGCGCTGGCCCTGCCCGCCTTCCCGGCGGAGTTCGACAACCTGCTCGAAAAGGGGGAATTCTTCAACGAGAAGGGGTCAGCCTACGCCTCGGACGCCGTCAAGACGCTTGAGCAGGCAAAAGAGGTCGATCCCGCGCGCGCGAAGACCGATGCGAGGTTCGTCGCAGCAGTGGCCAAGGCTTACTCGGGGGTTTTCAGGTACTCCGAGGCTTACATGGCTATCGAAGAACTCGACAAGGCGGGGAAGGGTAATGAAAAGACCGCCGCTCTGATGGATTTTCTGCTGAACGAAACCGGAGCGGGGAGGCTTCGCCTGATAAACGCCGTTCCCTACGCGGGGCTTACCGGCTCCATCGAGCCCCTGAACGAGGCCCGGCTGGACGTCTCGGCGAGAAAAGCCGTAGACAAGCTCAGGCAGTACCTCTCCCGCCCCCGCGAACTGGGGCCCGGGGGGCTCACGCTCATGATCCCGGAAGGCAAATACAAGATAACCTTCTCGGCCCCGATAGACGACAGGGACACCCATTTTGTCGAACTGGAGATATGGGCCGGCGACCAGCTCGAACAAAGGCTCGTATCCCTTTACCCGGAGCCCAAAACCGTCAAGATCCTTCCGGGCAACCGCACGGTCTCCTTTTCCTGGCCTTTGCTTGAGGGGGCGGCGTCTTACAGGCTGCTTCGGAAGAGGGCGGCGACCCAATGGGAGGTGAGGTACGAGGGCGACAAGGACGCCTTCCTCGACGCCGACGTTCCTCTGGGCGAAACCGTGAGCTACCGGCTTTATTCCCTCGACAAAGACGGGCTGCCGCTGGCCTTTGCGGATCTGCAGGCGTGGGCGATGTCGCCGGTCTCCTCGGCGGCCATCGCGGCGTCCATAGAGAGCGACCTTACGGCGACCGTTTCCTGGGAGCTCCCCGGCGGAACCCTCGACAGGCTTGTGCTCCTCATGAAGAGCGAAACGGAAGAAAAGACCCTCTTCGACCTTCGCGGCGAGGAGATAGTTCGGGCCGGAGAGGTGAGCGAGGGGCCACTGACCCTGAAACCCGCCGAGCAGGCGATAAAATTCAGGATCGAGGCGTGGCTGGACGGGGCCGCCGCACCCAGCGCCTTAGCGGAGACGATTCTCCCCGTTCCCCCGCAGGTCGCGAGGATAGAGGGGATAAGCGAGGAGGTCCAGCCCGACAGGGTAACGATCGAATGGTCCACCTTCCCGCGCGACGCGCTGGCGCAGGGGTACGCGATTTACGTCACCGGGATGAAGGGCATAATAGGCGAGCTCGTCGCGAGGGTGGACAACGCCCACGCCAGGGAGTTTTCCTACGTCCCTAAGGTTGAGCTCGCCGACAACGCCCAGCTTCGCCACTTCGTCCTACCCTACGTGGGCGACAGGTTTCTCGTAATGCCGGCGGAGTTCGAGGCCAGCGCCGAAAAGCCCCAGATTCCCTTTGAAAAGAGGGCGCGCGGCGGCAGGACCGCCATCGGAGACATCGCTCTTGCCTGGGACCCCTACCCGGAGGCTACCCGCTACATAGTGCGGGTCGGCGAGAAGGAAATGATTATCGGCGAAATTTATCTGGAATTATCGGGGCTTCAGACTAAACTCATGGGTCGGGAGAGCAAGATACGGGTGTTCGCCCTCACCGGAGACAGGCAGGAAGTCCCCATCCTTTCAGTGGATCTCAAATACGAACATTATCCCAGAGAGTAGAGGGGAGTATCGTGAAAAAGCTACTTATCGCTGCACTTGTTTTGGCATCGGCTAACGCATTCGCGGGCTACCAGGCCGAAACGGCGGAGCCCGTGCCGGTCGCAGGCCTTGACGGCAAGGGGCAGATATCGAACCCGCGCCTCTCCCCCGACGGAAAAGCCCTTTTCTTCGAGTTTTTGGGGGGCAACGGCGATTCGGCCGAAGTGTACCTGGCCGAACTGCAAAATCCCGCCGCATACCCCCTCGCGCTCAAAACCGTCGAGCAGGCGGTACCTTCAAACAAGCAGGACGTCTTCTCCCTCGGAGGGCCGGGAGACCAGATAGTGAGCGAGCACCCGGCCTGGGGTCCCTCTACCGCGAGAGGGCAGACCCTCGCCGTCGCCGTGACGCGCAAGGAAGCCTCCAGAGGCGCCAGCCGCGTGAACTTCGACATCTTCTACAAGGCCCCCGGCAAGAGAAGGTTCATCACCGAGCACCCGGAGAACGATTCCGAGCCCTCCTTTTCGCCAAACGGCGATTACCTCGTCTACGCCAGCGGCAGGACGGGCGAGGGCGACCTCTACCTCTACTCCTTCTTCGACGAAAATTCCCCCACGAAGCGGATCACCTTCGAGGAGGCGGGCTCCGAGCTTTACGCCGCTTTCAGCCCAGACGGCAAGAAGCTCGCCTACATCGGCCACCTCGGCGGAGTCGATCACCTCTTCATAATCGAGGATCTGCAAAAGCTCATAAAGGAAAACGACGAGGGGGTGAGGAAGGTCGTCGCGAGGACCGCCACCAGAGACCTGACTCCCGGCTGGCAGAACTCCTGCCTCGGACCGAGCTTTTCTCCGGACGGCAAGAGGGTCGCCTTTTTCGCCCACCCGAAGAGCCATCAGACCAGAACCGATCTTTACGTCGTAAGGGCGGACGGCGTGGGAGAGCCGGTACTGCTGATGGAAAACGTGATTCCTCCGAGCAGGGGCGGCCCCTGCTGGGCGCCCGACGGCTCGGGTATCTTCGCCGTGGAGGAGAGCGCCGCTAACATGAATCCGATCTCCTTCGTGCCCCTCGACCCCTCCAGGAAGCGCGAAAGGCAAAAGACCGGAACGCAGCTCAACACCGACCTCAATTCCTTTACCGTCGGCGGCTCGTCGTATCTTATCTACGCGGCGCAGGGCGGCGGTGAGAAGGACGACGAGAAGAGATGGAGAAGGCTGTTTTCGGTAAAGCTGAAGAAGAACTGAGAGAAAGCATAGAAAAAACCCTGAATGTAGTTAAATGGTTGCGGGCTGCCCGCCCGCACCCGGCACCGCTTCTTTTGACCGCCCAAAAGAAGCAGCGGGAAGAAAAGGCGCGCCCCCTTTGCGCCAAGGCGCTCGTTCGTCGCTCGGCGAGCTCAAATTCGCTGCGGCTCAGATTGAGCTCGGAACACCCTCGTTCCCTCACTCGCTGGCGCCGGAGGGCGTGGGGAACGAAAAGAAGGCTCGCCGATAAGCAGTGTATTTGTTTGCTTATCGGCTCGAAGGTATTTTTTACAACTACGAATGAGGTGAAATATCCGCATATAGTGCTATAACAAAAATCCCCGCTTCCGCGGGGTTTTTGTCAGCAATCAAAGGCTGCCTTTCGGGCAGCCTTTTTTAACGCCGTGTTGAGGCTTGATTTCTACATCTGGCTCTCTATGCGCTCCACCGTTTCCAAAAGGAGCTTCAGGGTGCGCTTCACCTCGGCGATCTGGGTGCGGAGGTCGGCGGGGTTGTCCGCGGCCGGGGCTGAGAAAAGCGGGGCGAAAGCGGAGGGCATCGGCTGCGCCGAAACCCTGGGCTCCACGGCGGGCGCTTTGGGCTGTGCGGCCTGACGCTGGCGGAGAGCCACCGCCCTGAGGCGGTTTGCGTCTTCCTTCATATCGTTGTAAAGGCCCATGAGCTCGTTAACAAGGGCGTCCTTGCTCGGCCTCTCCGGGCTCGGGGGCTGGAGGAAGATATCCAGCGCCATGAGGGATTTGCGCAAAAACTTCATCGCCAAGGGAGAGGCGAGGGTCCTGGAAGCCCGTATGTATTTGCAGCAGACGGCGATCATCTTTATCCCGGTCTGCGCGTGCATGTTGCTCTGGGTCTGGAGGGCGAGGTCAGCAAGGGCCTTTTCAACCGCTGCGAGGTTCGCCGAGTTTATCTCCCAGTCGAGGGAAAGAAGCTTCTCGTAGAGGGGTTTTAAGATAGTCATCTTCGGAGCCCCCTCCTCGTCGTCCTCTCCCTCCATCGAGGAAGCCGCTTCCGCGAGGTGGCGGGAGATCGAAACGTCGAGCTTTTCCTCCGCCGGGGGTGGTGCCGCGAAGAGTTCCTCAGCGGCGGGAGCGGGCGGCGGCGGGGGAGGCTCGGGCGCGAAGACGGGGGCGGCGGGCTTTTCAGTAGCGGGGGTCTTCTCCCAGGAGATTTCGAAATCCAGCGATTCCGTTTTCTCTTCCGCGGGGGCCTTGGGCGCCTCCTCCGCGGCGGGCTCGGGAGCCGCTTCAACTTTCGGGCGGGTCGGGACGAAAAGGTCCTCAATCGCCTGATCGATCATCGAATCGATGTTGTCTATGCCCATTTTGTTCAGTTCGCCAGGTTTCATGGATGTTCCTACTTTTTTGCAGTTAAAGTGGGCATCAACTTCCTGGCCACGTTTTTCACCGTAAGCTTGCTGATCTCGCGAAGGGTTTCAAAGACTCCCTCGCCGGTGACGGCGCTCGAGGTGAAATACGGGGCGTTGTAGACCGAATTCATGTCTTTTTGCATCTGATCGATGGTGAGAAGGGGAATCCCCTCGGCGGCGAGGTCCATCTTGTTGTACTGAAGCACCAGCGGAATCTGCGCCATGTCGATGCCCATGTCCTTCAGGTTGTCCCGAAGGTTGTCAAGGCTCTCCATGTTCTTTTCCCGCTGGGTCTCCTGCGCGTCGGCGATGAAGGCGACGCCGTCCACGCCCTTTAGCACAAGCTTTCTGGTGGCGTTGTAGATGACCTGGCCGGGGACGGTGAAAAGCTGGATGCGGATGTCGAAGCCGAAGATCTTGCCGAGGCTAAGGGGCAGGAAGTCGAAAAAAAGCGTGCGATCCTGCTTGGTGTCGATTGACACCATCTGCCCGCGGACGGCGTCGGTCATAGCGCGGTGAATATGAATGAGATTCGTTGTTTTTCCGCCCCTGCCGGGGCCGTAATAAACGATTTTGACGTGAACCTCGCGCTTTGAGAGATCAAGGAAAGACACTTTTAGATATCCTCCCTCAAAAGCGGAGTCAGATGGGTTTTCACCTTAGCGGTTTTAAGCCTCATGAGCCCGAGAGAAACGTCTTTGGCGAAGAGGGTTATGAGAAAGAAGTCCTCCCCGATCTTGGTGTAATGGATGGACTCGTTTTTGCCCTTGTGGAAGAGGAGGCTGAAGTTGTCTTCGCCCACAAGGCGCGCAATCTCTTCCGTAACGCCGTAATTGGCCGCGGAAAGGGCGGCCAGGGCCACCACGTCCATGTCGGAAGGGTCGCCCCTGTTCGCTATCAGATACCCCGAACGGTCGACTATCATGGCGCACGAGGCACCGGATGAGAGGAGGTCTTCATCAAGTACCCGGTCGATTTCCTGAAGGGTCTTTTCGGAAAGAACGAATTCCATTGCCGAAGCTCCGTAGCAAGAGGACTTAAAAAAATTGGTTTGGGCGACCGCCCAATCGCCGGCCGGTGCGGAAACCTTGCGGCTGTCACCTTTGGCGCGCATAAACTTAACGTCAAGTATAAATCTTGGACTAATACCGGGTTTCTGTCAATGGGCAAGCGCGGTTACGGGCGAAACGGTTGCCCGGGGCGCAATAAAAAAAGGCAAACGAAAACCGGGCGGACAAGTCCGTTACAGCTTTCGTTTACCCGTTCTTCTGCCTGAGGCGCCGGACAGCCTGCCGTCGCCGCAAAAAGGGTTCCGCTTTAGATATGATATCTGCGGTGTATCAGAATCGCGATTGCGGCCAGGGGCGCAATTATTCCGCAAAGTATGGCTTCGCTCAAAAGAAAGTAGACTCCGGGATTCATCGTTCAAGCTCCTTAGGTCCTGTAGACGGTGATTTAAACGTCGCTACAAGACCGTATAGAGCAAGGTCCGTACCCGGAAACGGCGCGTGCCGGATTAGAGAATGGAACCGCAAGCCATTGAATTAATTGGTTAATTCAGAAGAGGAAAAAAGAAGATATGACGGCGTGAATGTAACGGGATACACCGCAAAGCGCGTAAAATCAATAAAGCCCAGAGATTACGGTAACTTGGATATGTATGAAATACTATACGGCAATTAGAGCCCTGATTGTCTTTTCTCGGAGGTTCAAGAGAGCGATCTGGTATACCTGATGGAATGCTTTTTCATCAGTGCGTGGAAGTTCGGACGCTTCATCCCCGTGCGTTCGGAAGCCCTGGTGACGTTGCCTTCGCAGAGGCGAAGGGCGTTCAGCAAAAAGCTTCTCTCGACCTGGGCGAAGGTCTGTTCGAGGATGCGCTTTTTGGCCTCCTTGAGTTCTTCGAGGGTTTCCGGGACGAGGGGATTGGTCAGAATCGACTGGTGGGGGTGAAGGTGCGCCGCCAGCACCGCCGAGTCTATCATCTCACCTTCCGCGAGGATGAAGAGCCTTTCAATCACGTTTTTCAGCTCCCTCACATTGCCCGGCCAGTCCCTGCCGACCAGCACGGAGAGGGCGTTTTCGGTGAAGCCGTTTATGCGTTTGCCGGTTTTGCGGCAAAAGAGGCGAAGGAAGGTGTAGGCGAGGCGGGGAATATCGTCGCGCCTCTCGCGGAGGGGCGGCAGATAGATGGGGAAGACGTTAAGCCTGTAGTAGAGGTCCTCCCGGAAGGTTCCCTCCTCCACCATCGTCTTGAGTTCCTTGTTGGTCGCAGCGACGACCCTTATGTTTGCTGTCTTGACCCTGGTGCCGCCCACGGGCTTGAATTCGCGCATTTCGAGGACGCGAAGGAGCTTTGTCTGGGTTTCGAGGCTGAGGTTCGCTATGTCGTCGAGAAAGAGGGTGCCGCCCTCGGCGATCTCGAAGATCCCCGGCTTGTCCATTACCGCGCCGGTAAAGGCTCCCTTGACGTGGCCGAAGAGCTCGCTTTCGAGGAGGCTGGGGGAAAAGGTCGAGCAGTCCACCGCGAAAAACTGCTTCGTCGCCCTGTCGGAGTTCGTGTGGATGAAGCTGGCGAAAAGCTCCTTTCCCGTGCCGCTCTCCCCGATAAAAAGGACGGTGGAATCGGTGGGGGCGACTTTTTTCGCCTTTGCGAAGACCTCCAGCATCTTCTGGTTTTCCCCCACTATCTCGTGCGACCGGAAGCGGCTGATAAGCTCCTTTTTGAGGTACTGGTTTTCTTCTATCAGCTTGATCTTGTCTATCGCCTGATCTATCGAGAGGAGAAGCTCGTCTTCCGAAAAGGGTTTGGGCAGGTAGTCGAAGGCCCCGTTTTTCATCGCCTCTATCGCCACCTGAACGGTGGAATAGCCGGTCATCACGATGAAATGAAGGCCGGGCTTTATGCGCCGCATCCGGCTAAGTATCTCCATCCCGTCGATGTCGGGGAGCTTCAGATCCAGAAGCACGAGGTGGTAGTTCTTGTCGGAAAGAGCTTTGAGCCCCGCCGCGCCGGTCTCGAAGAGGCTGATGTCGTAGCCTCTTTCCGAGAGGATGAGCTTGCAGCCGTTTCGTATCGAACGCTCGTCGTCGATAATGGCGATTCTAATCGGGTCCATCTGATTTCCTGATTTTTGAGGTGTCGGGGTCGGAAGGGGGGTAGAGGGGAAGCTCTACCGTAAAGCGCGTTGACCAACCGGCAGGTTTCGAGTAGCGGAGCTTGCCGCCGTGGTTAAGGACGATTCCATAGCTCACGGCCAGCCCGAGCCCCGTTCCCTTGTCCTTGGTCGAAAAAAAGGGCTCGAAAATCTTGTCGATGTTTTCCGCCGGTATGCCGCAGCCGGTATCGCTTATCTCGATGGAAACGGTGCTTTTCTGCCTGTCGATCAGGCTTTTGACCAAAACGCGCCCGTTCGCGGGGGTCGCCTCGGCGGCGTTTATGAGAAGGTTTATGAGAACCTGCTCGATCTGCGAGGAATCGATGAGTATCTCGGGCAGACCGGGGTCGATGTTCTGCTCGACCCGCACCCTGCGGATTCTAAACTCGTTTTCGGTGATGGAGACCGCCTTGGCGATTACCGAATTGGGGTCCGCCAGCTCCTTGCAGGGGCGCGAGCCCCGCGAAAACTCCAGAAGGTCCCGAAGGATGCTCCGGCAGCGTATCGTCTCCTCGATTATCACTTCGAGAGACTCGCGGCGGGGGTCGGCTAAAGTCATCTTGTTGGCCATGGAGGAGCTGAAGAGAAGGATGCCGGTCAGGGGGTTGTTTATTTCGTGGGCTATGCCCGCCGCCATGCGGCCGAGGGCCGTAAGCTTCTCGGTCTGAACCACCAGTTCGTCGTACCGGGCCTGCCTCCGCTCAAGCTCCAGAACCGTGAAGAGCGCGCACTCCGAAAGAAGCGCGATAGAGGAAACGGAGGTCTTTTCCCCCGGAGACGGCCTCCATTTTTTTTCAAAGACCGCCGTCACGGCGCCGTAAAGGCGCTCCTCAAGCTGCATCGGGATGTGAAGGATCGACTCCGATTCGGGAGAGGAGCAGATGATTGCCGACTTGTCCGCGAGTTTCGGGAGTTTTGAAAGAGCTGAAGGGGTGAAGGGGCGCGAGGGGACAAGGCTGCGGCGGCAGCGGCTTGTCTCCGAGAGGATTTCGAGGGAGTCGTCCTCAAAGATTACCGCGTGCGCCTCCTCGCAGGGCAGAATGTGCAAAACCGCGTCCAGAAGGCGGTTTAATATCGCCTGACAGTGCGGGGAGGAGCCGAAGAGAGAAAAGTGCGAAGAGAGCGGGTCAGGAAGGTCGCCTTTCCCGCAGAATCGCTCTTTGCCGCCGAGCGGTATTATTTCCGCTCTTTCCACGATCCGTTCTCCCGCAATTTGATTGTGAGGTGAGGGTATGGTGAGTTCGACGCGTGAAATATTTTACATACACCGTTTTAATTACACCCGGGGGCAAAAAAAGTCAAGAGGCGGCGGGGAATATCGGAGGCCATAATGTGTGGGCGAAAACCGCGTAGCGGGAGCGGCCTGAGGGCATGGGCAGGGAAGATTCAAGACAACGAAAAGCCCTCCTTTGCGGGAGGGCTTTTCAGGTGTCAAATGGACTTTGGTTGAACCGGAGCGCCGGAGGAAGGCTTCAAACCTCCCTCCGGTGCTTTTTCCAGTCTCAGGGGGTTATCGAGTAGAGTACGCTCCTGGCGGTGTCATACTTTGTGGTATTGCCCACCGAGCGCACGTACACGGTGATTATGTTTGAACCCTGATCGAGTTCGCTGGTGTTCCACATCCAGGTCGGAGTCGCGGAGTACGGACGCATCACCGTACTGATGTTGTTGGTGGCCGGCCCCTTCAGTATAAACTGGTACTCGTAGGTTCCGGTGCCGCCTGTGCCGCTGGCGGTAAAGTTGATGGTGGAGCCCAGAATCTGCGGGCTGCGGACGTTGGAGGTGAGAGTAACGCCCGTCGCGGGAGCCAGCGACGTTATGTCGAAAGACATGCTCTTCTGTACGTCGTAAGGCGAACTGTTGCCCGCTGAACGTACGTTCACCGTAATCGTATTTTTTCCGATGTTCGCGGCCGAGGTTACCCAGCTCCACGTAGTGGTCGTGGAATACGCTCTGACCACCTGGGCGACGTTGCCGGTGGACGGCCCCTTGAGGACGAACTGGTACTGGTAATTGCCCGTACCGCCGCTACCCGATGCGGTAAAAGTGACCGTCACCCCCGCAAGACGCGGGCTTGAAAGACTTGAGGTCAGGGTCGCTCCCGTCGCGGGGGACAGGCCGGTGAATGTGTAGTTTAAGGTTTTCCCGGACTCGAAGGCGCTTGTAACGCCCCCGGAGCGCACGTATACGGTTACGCTGTTCACCCCGACATACGAAGCCGAGGAGTTCAGTGTCCAGGTCGGAACGGTTGAGTAGGGCCGCACAATGGTGTCCACGTTGCCGGTGGGCGGGCCCTTGAGATGAAATTCGTACTGGTAAGCGCCTGCTCCGCCAAAGCCGGCTGCGGTAAAGACAACGGAGGTGCCGACTGTCCTGGGAGAGGCGGGGCTCGCCGTGAGGGTCACGCCGGTGGCAAGCGCGGTTGCCGGGGGCGAATTACCTGTCGTGTTGTAGGCGTAAACCTTGTAGGTGTAGGCGACAAACAAAGAGGCCGTTGTGTCGGCGTAGGAAGTCGTGTCCGCGGGAAGCGTGGCTATAAGGGAAAATGGCCCGGTGCCCGTAGCGCGTTCGACTTTATAGCCGACTTCGATTGCGGTGTTGTCGCTCCAGGTCAAATTGATTCGCGTCGGGCGTATGCCGGTTATCGCCAAAAGCTGGGTGGGCGCGTCGGGCACTATTTCCCAGATGTTAAACACGATGGGACGCATCATGTCGTTTTCTTCATGACCCAGGAGGTGGCAGTGCCAGACGTATTCCCAACCGTAGTCGGTAAGCTCGTTTGTTACCCTGACCGGGTTGCCGGTGTAAGGGTCTGTGCCTGTGAATTGGCCCGTAGAGCCCACCGGCGCGGTGACGTCCAGAGGCCGTATGCTTCTGGGCAGCCCCCAGGGCAAAACCTGCTTGAAAGGCCGCATCGCGACCACGATGTCTTCCAGCGGGTTCATCAGGACCGTATCTTTCCAGCCGAGTTCGTTCGGCAGCGGCCCGCGAATCGCTCCGTCCCAGCCGACGCGGTTTATAATCTGCACCTGGAAGAGGTGAAAATGTATGGCGTGGGTATCGACGCCGTTGTGGGTGATCTTCCAGTACTGCGTCTCTCCGTCGTTTATGATTTCGGTGGGAGGATCGATGTACGACAACATTACCGTCGTCTGGTTCGCGAAGTTGGTAAGGGGCAATTCCACACCCAGAGTGGCGTTCATGCGCCCGTAGATGAGCTCGAATTCCTCCGCTATCGTCTTGGGCAGCAGGGCGACGGTAGTCGGCGGAGTTGCGGCGTCCGGGCTGAAGGTGAAGGTGTTGTCCGAAATCCTTACGTAGTTGTCCTGATAGACAGCGTCGAAGGCCGGGCCGTAAGCGGATTCGGGCACGAGGGGCGCCATCTGCGCCGAGGCGTAAGCGCCCGGAGCCGTGGGGGTAGAGATGAAAGCAGCCTGCAAACCGGCGAGATCGAAAGCGGGCGCAGGCGTAGCGCCGGACACCGTGAACTGCATGACGGTGCGGGTGTTGGGGCCGTAGCCGGGCAGCGTCGAGGGCGCGCCTCCCGTGGTGGTGTAATCGGGGTTTCCGGTGTAGAAGTCGTAGCGCGGGTCAAAAGCGGGAACCGGCGCGGGGGCGTCGTTGTAAAGAATCAGCTTCGCTCCGTCGGGAACCCCCGAGAAGTCGATTATGACGTCGGCGCGCTCCGCCGGGCCGAGAAAAAGGGCGCGGTTCTGAACGTTCAGAACGGTTATGTCCCTGCGGTTGTAATTGTAGCCGACCGGCGTGGGCGGTATAACGACCGGCGCGGGCAGAAGGCCTCCCTCTGTGCCTATCTGGATCATAGAGGGGCCGGCGGTGGCGGGGTCGGGCACACCGCCCTCTCTCGCGTCGGTGGGCCAGCTCGGCGGCAGGCCGGCGAATGGCAGGGCGGGAACCATTTTGACTTCAGTCCCGTATCCGGGCTGGCCGGGGAGGATGGTCGGATCCGCGTAATAGAGCTGGAGATTCAAAAAGCGGTCGTTGGCGGCGTTCAGGATGCGAAAACGGTACGCTTTTCTCGCGACCGGAAGGGTGGGGTACGGAGTGCCGTTGACGATCGGAGTGTCCATGAAGGCTTCCGGCACGATCGAGGGCTGGGGAATGTTCGGCACCACCCTGCCGTCCGGCAGGGTAATGGGGTCATTCGCGATTCCCACGAAGGGAGGCCAGAACCACGGCCCGTAGTCCCAACGGCCCATTGCGCTTGCACCCGCCAGGTCGTTCGGATTCTGGTTGGGCATGTAGACGTGGGGGAGCCAGAGGCCGCCCTCGGGGCCCCATATCCAGGTCGGATCCTGCGCGGCGATAGCCGCAGGGTTCGGTACGAAGGTCTTGTCCTGAATGATGAGAGGTATGCCGTAGCGGTAGACTGTTTCGCCGAGTCCGGGGATTACGCCGTTGTTGATCAGACCCTCTTCCGTCGGATCGGTTAACAGGTAGCCCGCAGCCTCGCCCGCGTAGACGTTAAGGCGGGTGATGCCGTAAGCGTGGTCGTGGTAGAAGAGCAGCGTGCCGCTTTGCTGGTTCGGGTAGTAAAAGGTCATTTCGCCGGGGCCGGCGACCGGCATATCCGGCACGTTCTGGGTGGAAAGTCCCTTGGGGAAAGAGGTCGTTTCGCCCGCCGGGACGGTCCACTGGTGGGCGGTGCCGTCGCTTATCCACGGGGTGTTGCCTCCGTGGAGGTGGAGGCCCGCGCGGTTCTGCGCGTAATTGGTGCCGTCCGGGCCCATTCCCGCTCCCATAATGGAGGTATCGACGGGCAGAAAAAGATTGCCCTCGGCCCCCGTGGGGAGAAGGTTGGTGAACTTGACGCGGACAGGCCTATTTTTCTGGGCGAGGATCAGCGGGCCGAGATAGTGGGGGTTCGCGTCAGCCCCGACCCCGAGCATATCCTTGTATCCCCGGAAGGTGGTGGCCGGAAGATCCGAATGCACCTGCTGGGTATATTGCTCCAGGCCGATTTCGTAATAATCCGAACCGGGGTAAGTAGTGGTATCGGCTGTGGCGAGGGGGATGTAGTTGCCGAGATTGTTGGCGTTGGCCGCCCCTACGCCGGGGAGGGTGTTTACGAACTTTCTTATTCCTCCGGTTATCGCGCCCGTGACGGGGTCGACAACGGGGAAGGGGCTGTAAGCGTAGTTCGGATAAGGACCGAAGTAAAGATCGTAAAGCGAAATCACCGGTGGTGCGCCGGGAGCAGCGGATGGAGCAGTCCCTCCCGCCGCCGCTTCCGCTTCCCTCTGGATTCTGGCGCGCTCGGCTGCGGCCGCTCTTTCCTCCATCGTCGTCGCCCTGAACTTGGTCGGGGCCTTACGACCGTAAAGCAGATCCTCCGCTTGCGCGAAAGTGCTGCAAATTCCCAGGGAGAGGAATATCGCTATAAGCAGCAATATCCCGTACGGCTTTGGCCTCGAAGATATTTTAGGGCCTTTACTACTACTGACTTTCATTTTCCGCTCCTTTCCGGTTGGTCGATGCATATAAAAGTCGGGCGCATGGAAAAAAACCATCCCCTCCGCGGCGTAAACCCCGGCGCACAGCCACAAAAATATTCTGATGGGTTAACGTTAGACCGGGGCGCACAAAAAGCCAGAGGGTGAAAGGACTATTTTTCTGTAGGAATTTTTCCCTGAAACGGTAGGAGTTGTCCTACGTGAATTCGCGAATGAAAAATACCTCCGGCTTAACAACCGGAGGTATTTAAGGAATACGGGCTGGAGAAGGCGGGGCTTGCGCCTAAGGGCTTTCGCGGCGCAGGAGGTTGTTCTCCACAATTACCGGCAGTTCTCTCGTATTGACGGGTTTCGGTATGTAATCGTCAAAACCCGCTTCGATTATCTTTTCTTTGTCCCCCCTCATGGCGAGAGAGGTCACTGCGATAATCCCCAGGTCTTTAGTCGCCGGGTCCTCTTTCAGCACTCGAAGGGCGGTGAAACCGTCCATGACGGGCATGTGGAGGTCCATGAGGATGATGTCGGGCCTCTGTTCCCGCGCCATCCTGACCCCGGCCGCGCCGTCGCACGCTTCGAGAACCGTATAGCCGTTAAAAACCAGAACGTCGCGGAGCAATATGCGGTTATTTTCGTTGTCCTCCACGATGAGTATCTTGCGCGCCATGCCCTCCCTCATTGCCTCACCGGGATTGTGAAGGCGAATACGCTCCCCTTTTTGAGTTCGCTTTCGACCCAGATTCTGCCGCCGTGGAGCTCGACGAGCCTCTTGGTCAGGGCCAGGCCGAGACCGGTGCCTTCGCCTCTCTTGCCGGAGGGCGTGACAAGCTGGCTGAACTCTTTAAAAAGCTTGGGCAAATCCTCCCGGCTTATGCCTGTGCCGGTGTCGATGACTGAAATCTCGACGGAGTCGCCTTCGGCCCCCGTCCCCCGGTTTCTCCTGACGGATACGCGCACGCTGCCTCCGTCCGGGGTGAATTTGACCGCGTTTGACAGAAGATTGAACATAATCTGTTTTAATTTTCTTTCGTCGGCGACTATCGGGACTTCCGCCTCGGGAGATATCTCGAAGGCGAATTTTATGGAGTGTTTGAGCGCTTTTTCCTGCAGCATCGCCAGCGCGGTCGTGACCGCTTCTTGCAGATTCACTTCGCTTGGCTCCAGCGCCATCTTTCCCGATTCGACCTTTGAGATGTCGAGAATATCGTTAATCAGCTTCAGAAGGTGCTGCCCGCTTGCGAAGATGTATTTTATGTACTCTTTCTGCTTTTCGTTGACCGGCCCGGACACCTCGTCTTCAAGCAGCTCGGAAAAGCCGATGATGGAGTTGAGCGGCGTCCGAAGTTCGTGACTCATGTTGGCGAGAAAATCGGACTTGGCCCGGCTCGCCTCGCATGCCTGAAGCTTCGCCCTCTCCGCGACCTCCCTTTGCTGGTGAAGTTCTTCATTCATGTCCTTGAACTTCCGGTTCGCCTCCGCGAGCTCCTCCATTTTCATTTCCAGCCGCTCGTTGAGGACTGACAGCTCTTCGGTGGCCCTGGTGAGATCCTGATTTTTCTGGATGGCGGTTTCGTAGGTGGAGAGGAGGAGGTTCAGTATCTGCAGTCTGTCGGAGGTAATGAAGTACTTCTTGCCCCGAAAAAAGATAACGAGCCCCATTTTGGCGCTGTTGTTGTTGTCGAACTGGCGGTTTGCGATGATGTGCTGGAGCCGGGAGAGGAGGAACTGCTCGTTGTAGGGCTTCATTATGAAATAGTCGGCTCCGCATTCGAGGCCCATTATCACGTCGTCCGGATCGGAAAGGGAGGTAAGGAGAATGACCGGAGTGCTCTTTAAATCCTCGCATCCCTTTATGCGGCGGCACAGGTCGTAACCGTTCATCTCCGGCATGACAATGTCGCTTACCACGGCGATCGGTTTTTCCCTTTTCAGAACCGACAGGGCTTCGAGCCCGTTGCAGGCGGAGACCACCTGATAATCGTTTTTCTCAAGGACGTACCTTAGTTCCTCAAGCTGGGTCAGACTGTCCTCGACTATCATTATGAGGCTTGGATTCCTCTCCGTTTGCCGTTCGCTCATTTCCCCCATCCTTTCCCGGCTGCCGCTGAAAAACCGCTGCGAGCCTGTATTTTTTTCGTCGCGTGCTCATCCGGAGCTCGCCTGGCCGGTAGTTATGTCCGGTACAGCGGCAGGAGCTTTCTGTCGCTTGCTCCGCCGCTACGCGGCTTTACGATACCGGCGAGGAACCCCGCGATTCTTTCCGGAGGGAGGACGTAATCAGCGGCGTCGAGCCGTAGCGCCTCTCCCGGCATTCCGAAGACCACCGAGCTTTCCCTGTCCTGAACTATGGTCACGGCCCCCATGCTCCTCATCAGTTTCAGCTCGTCCGCCCCGTCTCTTCCCATTCCCGTCAGGAGCACCCCGACGGCGTTTTGGCCGAAGGCTTCCGCCACCGAGCGGAAGAGGCGGGCCACCGAGGGGCAAAGGCCGGATGCATCGCCGTTCCTGGCGAGGGTTATCCGGCCGTCCTTTCCCGCCAGCATGTGGAAACCGTCGGGCGCGAGGTAAGCCGTGCCGGGGACGATAATCTCGCCGTGAACGCCGAGCTTGACCGGGAAACGGGTGGAAGAGCTTATCCACGCGACGAAGCTCTCCATGAAGCCCGCCGACATATGCTGAACGATCAGAACCGGGGCGGGAAAGTCCGCCGGCAGGCCCGAGATGATGGTCTGCAGCACCGCCGGTCCGCCGGTGGAGGCTCCGATGGCCACCGCCCTGATCTCGGCGGGGGCGCGGTCGATTATCACGGGATTGGGCTGGGGAAGGGGCGCGCGGGCGCGCGCCCAGCGCTTGACCACCTTCACCTCGCTCATCGCCTTTACGGTTTTTATGAGCTCCCTTGCGTCCCCGGCGTGGTCCGGATGACCTACCCCCCTGGGTTTCCGCACCAGAGCCAGAGCACCCGCCTCCATCGCCCGGAAGGTCTTGTCGGCATCCATTATATTGGTGCTTCCGCTGACGATGACGATGGGCAGGGGATTTTCCTCCATGATCCGGCGGGTCGTCTCGAAGCCGTTGAGATTCGGCATGTGAATGTCCATCGTGACCAGATCGGGGTTAAGGCGTTCCACCGCCGAAAGCGCCTTTTGGCCGTCGTCGGCCACTCCGGCCACCTCAATCGAGGGGTCCGAGTTCAGGATATGGGCCAGCAGCGCCTGTTCCACCGGTGAATCTTCCACAATCAAAACTCTTGTCATCTCTACCTCTAAACCAGCCGGTTGATAACCTCAAGAAGGTTGCCCTGATCAAAGCTGCTCTTTACTATGTAGGCGTTCGCTCCCACGTCGATGCCCCGCTCCCTGTCCTCGCGGGAGGAAAGCGCGGTCACCAGCACCACCGGCAGGCTCTCCAGCTTCCTGTCGCCGCGTATCTTCGAGGTGAGCTCGAACCCGTTCATCCGGGGCATGTCCACGTCGGAAACCACAATGTCGAAATCGAAGGTCCGCAGTTTGGTCAGAGCGTCGATGCCGTCAACCGCGGTGACGACCTCGAAGCCCGCGACCTCAATGATATTCTGGAGCAGGGTCCTGGTCGTGATGGAGTCCTCGACTACCATGACGGACCGTTTTCGCTCCGCTTCTTCCCCGCCCGTTTCGACGGCGGCAGGCGCGGCGACCCTCACGGCGGATTTGAGGAGATCCGGGACGTTCAGTATCGGCACTACCTTGCCGCTGCCGAGGATGGTCGCCCCTGCGACGTTGCGGACCCGCGAGAGCTGCCGCCCCAGCCCTTTCAGCAATACCTCCTGCTCGTTCAGTATTTCGTCCACCAGAAAGGCGATCTGCGCGCCCGAGCCGGTGAGCACGACCGCCGACGCCATATCGGAGGAATCGGCGGCTTTTCCCGAAGGGAGCCCCAGCACCGCCGTCAGCCGCGCCAGAGAGAGCGGCTCTTTATCCATAAGTATTGTCTCGCGGTTTTCAACCGTCTTTATCTCGCTTTTATTCAGCCGGACGGCCCGCTTGACGTGCATGGTGGGCAGGACGAAGTCGCGTCCGCCCGCCCTCACGAGTATGCCGCGAAAAGTGGCTACCGTAAGGGGGAGCACGATGCTAAAGGTGGTTCCGGCGTCCGGCGCGGTTTCAAGGGTCACCGTTCCGCCGAGCTTCTCGACCTTTTCCCTGACGATGGCTAGGCCGAGTCCCCTGCCGGACAATTCGGTTATTATCCGGGTCGTGGAGACTCCCGACTGGAAGACGTACGGCAAAAGCTCCCGCTCGGACAATTCCTCCGCCTTCTCCCCGGAGAAGACGCCGAGCTTGACCAGAGAAGAGCGAACCTCGGCGAGGGATATTCCCGCCCCGTCGTCGGCGACGATGAGCTCTACCTTGTCGTCCCTGGGCGCTACCGAGACCGTGACCGTTCCGCGCTCAGGTTTGTTTTTTCGCCTTCGTTCGGCGGGGGTCTCGATGCCGTGGTCGATGCAGTTTCGTATCAGGTGAACCAGAGGGTCTTTCATCTCCTCCAGAATCCGCCGGTCAATCTCGATATCCTCGCCGCGAAGGACGAGGTCCACCTCCTTGCCGCTGTCGCGCGAGAGATCCCGCACGAGTTTCGGGAGAATTTCAAGGAGAGAGGAGAAGGGGAACATCAGAACCTTCTTCATGTCCTCCAGAAGGCTGTTCACCATCCCCCCCAGAGCCCGGCCGTCACGCTCGATGCTCCTCGCCTCGGCGGAGTATCTCTCTTGGAGCGCTTTGACGAAGATTCCGCTCCATTCCATGAAATCCAGAACCCTGCCCAGAAGCCGAAGGGTCTCCCCGTCGCCGTTTATCCTTCCGCCGCCCTGCTTCGCGGCGGACCGCAGCTCCTGCGCGAGGGGGTGGATTCTCGCCCACTCCTTTTTCCAGACTCCGAAAGCCTCGTTGGCCGAGCGCAGGTCGAGCGCCCGTTGCCACGCCGCCAGTTTAGCGGAAAGCATCTCCTCGGACTTGAGGAGCATCGAAGAGAGCTTCGCAGTGGAAACCCGCACGGTCTCCGCGATGACCGGGGGAGGCTGGGGAGGCGGATATCCGGGAGCCCGCGCCGGGGGAGGGGAAGGGATTTCCTCTTTCTCTTCCGGGGAGCAGACGGGCGGAAATTCGCACCAGTTCGTCTCCCCCGTTTCCACCGCCGGGGTTTCCACCGGCGGACTTGGCTCCCGGCTCTGCCCTCTCTCTCCGGCGGGGGCCGTTCTCAGCCGCCTCACCATCTCCTCGTGGAGCGCCTTGTCCTTGGGACTTCGCTCCGCGCCGGTGGTCTTTAGCAAGCGGTCGAGGAGGTCGAGGGCTTCCTGAAGGAGGTTAAAGAGTTCCGGGCAGGGGTGCGTCTCCTTCTTTTTCAGCGAGGAAAAGACGCTCTCAAGGGGCTGGCAGAGGGATTCGACGTCGGTGAGGTTGACCGCGCGCGCGGCCCCCTTGAGGCTGTGGGCTTCACGGAAAATCGTCTCCACGAGCTGGGCTTCACGCTCGGGATCCCGGCATTTTTCCAGCTCGAAAAGGCCGGAAGAAATGCCCTTCAGATGCTCGTCCGCCTCTATTCTGAAGGTGGCGAGCAGCCTTTTGAGAAATTCAGCGTCCTTGTTAACCATTAAAACCTCGGGTTCCTACACCTTGTACTGCTCCACCAGCCGTTTGAGCTTTTGCCCAAGGTCGTGGAGGTTCTGGACGGTAAGTTCCACCTGCCTCATGCCGGTGACGTTCTGCTCGCTCGCCTGCCGTATGTTGTCCATAGCGAGAGCCACCTGA
>SCTA01000021.1 GCA_004322275.1 bacterium | reverse complement strand
CCCCTCACGCCCCCGCCGCAGCGACCGGTCGCTCGTAGAGCGAGCGGAACCTTCCGGGCCGATTTCTTGGGTACTTCTTTCTAAAAGAAGTACCAAGGGGAGTGGGGCAGAGCCCCACAACTATGAAACTACATTAATGTTTTGTCGGATTTCGCTTCGCTCAATCACGACCTACACGCTAAAAGAAGTACCCAGGGTGCGGGGCGCGCCAAGCCCCGCTAGCTGTAAACGTGCGAAGCACACAAAAGTCACTGGTTTCCCGCATTCGCGGGAATGACGAGTAGGCATTGTCGGCTTTCGTTCCTCAAGCGCGACCTACGCAACTATCCTCCGGATTCCCTCCTTCGCGAGAATGACGAAAGCCTTCAAAACTCACGAATACGCATGACGAGCCGAGCCGCCCTGCATCACTATCTTATACCCTTTTTCCCCTCTACCGTTGCCGGTTGGGGGTTTGGGTGCTAAATTTCATAATGACGGTTTAATTTATCGCGGCCGAAAAGGCCGGAAGGGAATCCGCGATGGTCAGGCGCTTCCATATCCTTTCGCTCTCGCTCGTGCTTTTCGCGGCGCTGCTTTCGGGGTGCTCCAGCCAGATGAAGACGCGCTACGTCGAGGATACGACAACCACCGAGGCGACAAGCCTTTATTTCAGCCACAAGGATTTGCAGCTTATCGCCGACGCGATGGTGGACGATCTTTTAAAGCAGGGGTATTTCAAGGAGGTTCCGCTCGTCCGCATCAGCCAGGTTTCCAACAAGACCGACGAGCACATCGACACCAAGTCGATCACCGATTCGATACGCACCCGCCTCCTCCGTTCCGGCGAGGTGAAGTTCGTCGCGGACGTTTCGGAGAAGGGCGCGCGCGAGGAGATGGTGAAGGAGCTGAAATTCGGCGAATCGGCGCTGGCGGACCCCTCGAAGTCCCCGGAGGTGGGGAAGATGCAGGCCGCGAAATACCACCTCTTCGGCGAGATAACCTCCACCGAATCCTCCGCCGGGAAGGTCAAGGAGAAGTTTTTCAAGATGACCCTCAGCCTCGCGGAGGTGGAGACGGGCGTTCTGGTCTGGGCGAACGAGAAGGAAATTCTAAAGCAGGGAAAGAAACAGACAGTAGGCTGGTAAAAGGGGGTCTCATGACTAGGATAAAGCTTTTATCTCTGTCTTTTCTTTTGGTCCTTTTCTGCGCTCCGGCGGGTTTTACCGCCGTGCCGGACTGGTTTCTCTCTCCGCCGAAGGATAGCGTGCATCTCTTCGGCGCTGGCGAGGGAGCCACCCAGCAGGAGGCCGAGCGCCACGCCCTCGCGGAGATAGCCGACAGGCTCGTTATCTCGATTACCTCGGAGTTCTCGACAAAGGCGACCCAGAGCGAGGAGGGCGGCAAGAGTTCCTTTGAAGCCACCTCGAAGCGGAAGATAGACACGAAGAGTTTGCCGCTGGATTTTGTCTCCTACGGCGTCATTAAGAGCGAGGAGAGCGCCGGGAAGATTTACGTTCTGGTCGCGGTGGACCGGGCGGCGCACGCCGAAAAGGTCGGGGTGGAGGTCAAGGAGGGGCTTGGCCGGGTCAGGGAACTGGACGAACTGCGCGAGCTCGAAGCCAACCCCCTCAAGAGGGCAAAGTTCGACGCCTCCTCCCTCAAGGCTCTGGATTCGATTATGCCGAAGGCTCTCCTTCTGGACGCGCTCGAAGGGTCGGGCGATTCCTCCTACGCAGCCGTGGTAAAGGGCGCTTCCATGCGGCAGGCGCGGCTCAAGGGCGACATCGCAGGGGTATGGATGCATCTTACCGGCGACCCCGAATCGGAGGATTTCAGGACCATTCTCACCGACAGGATGGCCGAAGACAGGATATCTCTGGCCCCCGAGAGCTGTTCGGGAAACAACTGCGTCAAGCTTACCGTCGCCACCCGCAAGCGAAAGTCCACCGAGGAAGGGGCGGTAAAGATCAAGTTCGAGTTCGACATCACGGCGAAGGGGGACGGGGGCGAGATACTCAGCGCGAGCTATTTTACCGCCTCCGGTGTATCCTTCAGCGGCGAGGAGGTAGCCGAATCGAAGGCGCTCGAAAAGGCGCGCTCGGTTCTCGCGGAGGCTTCCGTAGCCGACATTCTGGGACTTTAAGCTTTTGAAAATAAGAGGAGACGTACCGTGAAAAGATCGACTGTTTTTGTAGCCATATTGCTTTCCCTCTGCATTGCTTTTGCAGGTTGCAGCAAGAAACCCGCGAAGGTGGACCGCTCCAACATGCCTGCGCCGCTGGCGGGGGCTCCGGAGTGGGTTCTGAGCCCCGAAAGCGCCGGAAAGCTCTCCGCCGTCGGCAGCGCCCGGCAGGGCGCGGGCGGCATGCAGTTCCAGCGCACCGAGGCGCTGGCCAGCGGCAGGGACGAGCTTGCCCGCATCATCTCGGTTGACGTAAAGAACCTCTTCAAGAACTTTCAGGAGGCGACGGGAGTCGGCGACGCGGAGACTTTCGACCGCGTGGCCACCAACGTCTCCAAACAGGTGACAAGCCAGGTTCTCTCCGGCTCCCGCCAGAAAGAGATCTGGATGGCCCCCGACAACGTCCTTTATGTCCTCGTCACCCTCGATGCCACCGGCGTCAAGGAAGCCGTGAAGGAGGCCGCCCGCACCAGCATCGGCAACAATGAGGCGCTGCACCAGAAGATGGAAGCGAAAAAGGCCCACGAAGAGCTCGACCGCGAGATAGAGAAAACCTTCGGGAATTGAGGAACTTGCGATGACAAGAAAGGTTGCGGCGTTTCTTTTGGTGGTTTTGATACTTGGCGTGGTTGCGGGCTGTTGCGCGGTTTGCCCGTCGCGAACCCATGAACAGCAGCAGCAAAGCGCGAAAGAAGCCCAAAAGGAACTTGGCAAACAGTAGAGGGATGCTCAAAATCCGGGTGTCTCCGGCGCTTGCGGCGCTCGCCCTCCTGGGGATTCTCGCCACGGGGTGCGGCATGCCCGCCCGCCTTCACGCCCAGAGGATAGAGAAACTGTGCGCCAGAGGCACCCTTGAAACGGCCTCGTGCGACCTCGCGGAAGAGCTTCTCGACAAGAAGGGCCGCCCGAAGGAGAGCGCCGATACCGCGAAGCTCCTCGAACTGGGGGCGCTCTTCTCCGAGGTGGGAAGGTACGCCGATTCCAACGAGGTTCTGGAAGGGGTCTACCGGCGCTACGTAGCCAGCGAGGAAGGGCCGGTGATAAGCCTCAGGAAGACCGGCGCTTCCCTCGCCGAGGCCACCATCTCGGCCGGAATCTCGGAGTACGAGCCCGCCGATTTTGAAAAGATTTATCTCCACGCGATAAAGGCCAAAAACTACCTCCTTCTCGGCGACCACGAGGGGGCCGCGGTGGAATCCCGGCGGGCCTACCACATCGAGAGAGCGCTTCGGGACAGGGTAGACGAAAGGAAGGGGAAGGCGGCTTCCTCCTCCCTCCCCGACGGGAGGGTAGAAGAAAAGACCAACCTCTCGCCGGAGACCCGAAGACGCCTTCAATCCATCTCCTCGCAATACGAAAACCCCTTCGCGATGGTGCTCTCCAGCGCAATCCACTTCCTTCGCGGCGAGCGCGACGACGCCCTTATCGAGGCGCGCCGCGCGGCGGGCGTCACCCCCTCCGGGGAGGTGAAAAAGCTTCTCGCGGCGCTTGAGGGAGAAGGGGAGCCCCCGAATCTCTTCGTTTTCGTCGAAACCGACCGCGCCCCCTCAAAATTCTCGATAGATATCCGCATCGTGAATTACTCGACAAACTCCATCCAGAAGATATCCTTTCCCAAATACCGTCCCGCCGAAAAGAGGGTTTACAACGTCTACGCGGGGGGCGCGGAGCTGGAGCCCATAGCCGACGTAGAGCTTCTGGCCCTCAAGGAGTATGAGGAAACCCTTCCCTGGGAGCTTTTGAAGACCATGACCCGGGCTGTCTCCCATTCAGCCAAGGACGCGGCGCTCTCAAGGGAGATGAAAGGGTTCGGGGGTCTCATCGGCACCATTACGACCGAGCTGATGGAGGGGGCGGATACGAGATCGTGGACGCTGCTGCCACAAATGGTGTATTTTGGTGCGGTTAAAACCGGAGGGCCGGAGCTTCTTGTCTCGGTAAACGGCAGGGACGGCCCGAGGACCATGACCGCCGCGGTTGACGGCGGCAAGATAAATTTTATCTTTATAAGCGCAAACCGGCAGGGAACAAGGCTTCACCGGGTGTCGTTCAATCCCTGAAGCATTGCTATGGGCGGACGCAATACGTAAAACCCAAGGAGTGGTCAATGCCGAAGATGACAAGGGCCGAGGTCGAACAGGCTTTGGTGTATTTCGATAAGACCTACCGGAATACGGAAAAATTCGCCGGCTGGGAGCAGAACCCCGAAAACAGCCTCGTTATAGAGTACGGCGGCAGAATCTTTCCCATGATGTTCATACTGGCCCACATCTCGGGTAAGGCTCCCGGGATGTATTACGACGCGAGAGACGCCGCCGCCCAGTTCACCAACCTCGGCTTCAAGGTGGTGCGGCTGAGCCGCAACACCGTCACCGCCAAGGCCAGCTCCCTTCCCGAAGCCTTCAGGGGTTTTGCCAAAAGATTTGCAGATATCGCCGGGAAGGTCGAATTCGGCCCCGACGAAGAGCTCGACAGATGCGCCGCCTCCATCGTCCGCCACTTCGAGGATTCCGGCGTCTTCAAGGACATCACTCCCGTAATCACCCATTTCGCGGGTGAAAAGGGGGGGTGGAGCAAATCCGCCATCATAAAGATCGCCGAAAAGCCCGCCCTGGGGAAGACCGCGAGCACCCTTCACATCGTCTACTACATAATGCCGGAAACGAGGGAGATACTCCTCACCCTGGAGCTTGCTTCCGACGAGATGATCTCGGCGATGGGCGCGAGGCGGGCCTCCATACTACTGGCCCAGAGCGCCATGAAGCTTCGCCTCCTGTGCCAGGATACCGCCGTGCTCATGGGGTTTTCCACCGCCGAGATCGAGGACGCCTACCTCTCGGGCGAGCTCACCGAGGTCAGCCGGGCTGCGGCGGTGATTCACAAGATACTTTTTCTGGACAAGCTCGCGCCGGAGAAAGAAATGCTCGCCGACCTCGCCTTTCTGGTCGATCTTCTGCGCGATTTCGGCAAGGCCGCCACCGAGGCCCGGATAGACCCTCCCCGCCAGCAGGAGCCAAAGCCGATAAAACCCATCGCTCCCGCGCCCCAGCCCGAACCGGCGGGGGAGGGCAAGGTGATAACCGATCTTGACGACCTGATGAAGGAGTTCGCCAACCGCCCGCCCTCCGAACAGGTCGGCGACAGCATGAACATGCCCTCCGTCTGGATCGAGAGAATGAACGCCCTCCTCCACGGCTACGGACAACTGCTCCTCGCGGGCCCGCCCGGAACGGGGAAGACCCACGTAGCGAGGGGGCTCGCCCTCTCGGCCTCGCAGGATATAGGCAGGATGACCTTCGCGGCCGTAACTCCCGGCGCCCCCCCCGGCTGTCTCATCGAGGAAGAGCGGCAGACCGACGGAGGAAAGTGGGAGGTTATCGACGGACCGCTGAAGAGGGCCGCGAAGAAAGCCTCGGCGGACCCGAAAAACACCTACGTCCTCGTGATAGACGACCTGCACTTTTGCGGCGTCGAGGGTTTCGGCGAAGGTTTCTTCCTCCTGCGAAACCGGGGCGAGACGCAAAAACTCCGTAGATCGGGAGAAAACCTCTACATACCCGACAACCTGAAGGTCATCGCCACCTTGTGCATCTCAAAAAAGCCGCTAAACGGCGAACTTATCCGCCTTTTTCCGGTAGTGCGCTTCAACACCGCGAGCCCGCCGGTGCGCGGCGTGCTCAACCGCTGGCTCGCCGTTTACGCCCCGGCCATGACCTGGATAGCCAAGGCCATCGAAGAGGTTAACGCGGCGCTGGGCGGAATCTGCTCCATCGGCCCCGCCTGGTTCATGCGCGAAGACCTAGACGACAGGACGGCGAGAATAGTCTGGGATCACCTCGCCATGCCGCTCATCGAAAGCCACTGCGGCGACGAGCCGGAAAAATACAGGGAATTTGAATACGAGGCGATAAAGGCGCGCTACTCCCACCCGGCGGAATAGACCGGCAGGCGAGAAATGGAGAGAGGAGCGAATTTCCTCATAGCCGGTCCGCCCGGCGCGGGAAAGACCACCGTCATAAAGCGACTGGCGGCGGAACTGGGTCGCTTTTCGCCCGCAGGCTTCGTCACCGAGGACCTCCGCGTCGAAGAGAGGCGGGTTGGCTTTCTCGTCACCTCCCTCGACGGCCGCGCCCTTCGCATCCCCTACACCGCAGCTTCCCTTCCGCGCCGCTTCGGCCGCTACGAACTAGACGCCTCCGCCCTCGAAAAATTCCTCACTCCTATTTCCAGAGCCGAACCGCGCCTGATCCTCATCGACGAAATCGGAAAGCTAGACCCCGCCTCAACGCACCTCGCCGCCCTCATACGGCGCTGGCTCTCCTCTAGGGCGGTGGTGATCGCCTCCGTCGCCAGCGAAGGGCCGGGGCTCGTGGGGGAAGTGAAGGAGAGGGAGGACATCGAGCTTTACAATCTGACCCATCGGAACGCCGAACGCCTCATTGACGATATATCGCATGAGGTGCATCTGGCTTTGGGGGACAGGGCGTAGGCGTAGGGCGGGCTCGGCCCGCCAATCTACACCTTGCGAGGCTCTGCCTCGCGCTCCTTGGTACTTCTTTTAGAAAGAAGTACCCAAGAAATCGGCCCGGAAGGTTCCGCTCGCTCTTTGAGCGACCGGTCGCTGCGGCGGGGGCGTGAGGGGGCACCCGTTCGCTACGCTCACTAAGACCCCCCCGCCGCCCTTTCCGCCTCCGCTCCCTGCGTCACCTACGGGCCACGTTAGGAACGAAAAGAAGGCTCGAACAAAAGCGAAATCGTCTTGAGCTTTTGTTCTCGAAGGTATTTTTTTGACAGCTATTAAAAACCTACCTTCGAGGCCAAAAATCCTGTTTACTTGTTTTTGGCCGAGCCTTCACTTCGTCCACCCCGGAGCCCGTACGCGGCGCAACGAGTGGAGGCGTCGGGCCGGCGCGGGGTCTTAACGGAGCGAAGCGTAGTGGGTGCCCCGCACGGCCCAGCCGGAACGAAGTGGTCGCGCTTTTTAAAGCGCGAGCGACGAGTCCGGGCTGAGTTTTGGCCACCTTTTGCTCACTCAAAAGGTGGCTGGGAGCGCGAGGCAAAGCCTCGCAAGTTGTAAACCTGTGGGCCAAGCCCACACTACCCCTGCTCCACAGACCATTTCCGCAGGAAAACGGCAACGTCGGCTTTGTCCAGTTCTCCGCGCGCCGTTGAGAGAACCATTTCGGCGAAATCGTCTTCCGGGGCGTTGAAGTCGTAGCCGTTCAGGGCGAGAAAGACCAGCGCGGCAACACCTCCGGCGCGCTTGTTGCCGTCAATGAACGGATGGTTTTTCGACAGGTGAAAAAGATAGGCCGCCGCCATTTCAAAAATATCTGTATGAAGGAATTCCCCGCCGTAAGTCGCCGATGGCATGCCCAGAGCCGATTTAAGCAAGCCGATATCTCTTATTCCACCTTCGCCGCCGTAGCGATCGACCTGGTCGCGGTGGATTTCCAGCACTTCCGAAAGGCTCAGAAAATAAACCTCCATGGCTATTCGGAAAGCTTTTTGAGGGCTTTGGGGTATCGGGCGTTCACCTTATCGAGGGCGGACTTGAAATCCGCGTGGCGGTCGGGAGCGGTGAGGGGGGTTAGAATCAAAACCTGCCCGTCGGTAGTGATGTCGAAGGGCGTTTCGGAATCGGCGCCGAGAAGCTCTAGAATCGGTTTCTCAATAACGATGGCAAGGCTGTTGCCGTGTTTGGTCAGAGTTTTAATCATCTAGCATCTCCTTGCGTAATTACTTGGTAGCTACATAATAGCAACGCAAGCCAAAATCGTCAAGGCGTTGTAAACCTTATGCCGATGCCACCCTCGCATTCCTCTTCGTCTCTTCGTATACCAGCAGCGCCCCTCCCGAGATTATGAGTATCCCCCCGAGCCAGGCGAGCTGCGGCATTTTTTCGCCGAGGAGGAGCCCGGCGAGAAGGACTGCGCCGAGGGGTTCGATGTAGCCCATGATGGAGGCGACCTGCGCCGAGACCACCCGTATGCCGGAAAGGTAGATGAGGGGGACGACGACGGAGTGGAGTGAGGCAAGGATGAAGAGCGGGAAGCCGTCTCCCGACTGGGGGACGGGCCCGAAGACCGCGAAGGGGAGGAGGAGCAGGGCGACGGTCAGGTTCTGCCAGAAGATGAAGCGCAGCCTGTCTATCCCTCCGGCCCACTTTCTCATCATGATGACGAGGCAGCCGTAGATGAGGGCGCTGGCTATCCCTGAAAGCGAGCCGATGAGCGCCCCGTCTATGGCGAAGGGGTTCTCGGGCAGGATAAGGTAAAGGCCGAAAAGGGAGAGGCCGACGCTCAGGGGGGTCATGGCGAGCGGCTTTTCCTTGATCAGCAGCGGGGCGAGAATTGCCACGAAGACAGGGGAGAGGTGGTGGGCGAAGAGGGCGTTGGCGACGGTGGTCTTTTCGATGGCGTAAAAGAAGGTCAGGTCGTTCAGCAGCAGCGTAGCGCCCATCAGGAATAGGGGGAAGGTAGGCTTTCCCAGCGGTGTTTTGAACGCTTTCGCGCAGAGGAAGGCCACCGGGGCCGTCAGGGCGGTGAGGTAGAAGGTCAGCGTGATGACGGGCAGCCCGAGGCCGCGAAAGAAGATCGCCCAGGTGGACCAGATGAAGAAGGAGAGGGCTATTTTGCCCGCGCCGGATAAAGAGGGAGTCATCTCTGGACGCCGCTGCATCCCGACCCGCTTTGTCGTTCGTCGCCCGAATACAGCCGGGTATTCGGGCTCCTCACTTCGCGCGGTTCCCGGCCCATGCTTTGACCTGCTGAAGGCAACCGGCAGAGTAAAAGACCGCTTCAAACACTTTTCCCGTCATGCCGGTCCGGGCCGGTTCGGGCGAATCGGCGTCCAGATTGCCGAAAGCCGCTAGCCGCATTGGACACCACCGGCCAGAGCCGAGACTTTCTTGAGGTCCTCCCACGCCTGGCGCTTGGCGGAGGAGGTGCGGAGGAGATAGGCCGGGTGGTAGGTGGCTATTACGGGGATTCCCCTCCACTGGTGGGTTTTTCCGCGCATCGCGCCCATCGAATCCCCCGTTTTGAGAAGGCTCTGCCCCGCGTGTCTCCCGAGGGCGCAGATTACCTTCGGCGCTATAGCCTCTATCTGTTTTTCGAGGAAGGGCAGGCAGGTGGCGATCTCGTCCTCGGCGGGGTCGCGGTTCTCCGGCGGCCTGCACTTGACGACGTTGGCGATGTAGACCTCCTCGCGCCTAAGGCCGATGGCCGCAATCATCTTGTCCAGCAGCTTCCCCGCCTTGCCGACGAAGGGCTCGCCGATTCTGTCCTCGTCCGCTCCAGGCCCCTCGCCGACGAAGAGTATGGATGCGTGAGGGTTGCCCGTGCCGAAGACGATGTGGGTTCTTCCCTTGTGGAGCCTGCACCTCTGGCAACCGGCCAGGCTCTCGCTGAGGGCGGGAAGCGCGCTCCCCTCCCGCCTGCAAAGGACAGGCAGGTCTTCGGGCTTTTCGCAGACCCCCGGCACGGGGCGCGAATCGGTCAGCCAGCTCCCGGAGCCGAGCGCCCAGCGCAACGTCGCCTCTATCGATTTTTCCAGGTCTTCGTTTATCCGTGCGGACATTTTTTTACCGTAAAGCTAAAGTGACGGGCAAAAGTTGACGAAAAGATAGCAATCGGGCCCTGCGAAACGGATTCACAGCACACGCCAACCCCAAAGGGCCTTTGATATTGCCGGAGGCGGCGGGTACCTCCTTAGCCGCCCTCCGGCATTTTTTTTGTGGGGTTTTGCGGTGAGAGAGCGACCTTAAACCACATCCGGGCAACTTTTAAAGAGAATAAATCAGATAAACCGCCTTCGGATTATTTAACCTGTTTTTTTAAACATTCAATGATTTACTTAAAATTAACCCGGTAAACTTAGGCAAAACCCGCGCGAAGCGCCGCAACGTTTTTCCAGTCAATTTTCCCGGAGAATAAGGAATTCATGGAGAAAAATCCGCCCGAGACCGGCCAGGAGAGAAGTCCCGGCGACCTTGTGGAGCAGACGGCCGATTTTATCTACACCGTTGATCTCGAAGGGCGTCTGACCTGGTTCGGCAAGAGGGCGGCGCGCGCTATCTTCGGCTGCGAGCCGGAAGAGCTGTACGGCCGCAAGTTCTCGGATTTTCAGAGCGCCGAAGATGCGAAAAATTGTAACGAAGCCTGCCGCCGCGTCCTTCTGGGGGAGGCGGTAATTAATTTTTGCGTTCCCATAACAGGCTGCACGGGGGAAAAATCCCTCCTCTCCGTTAACGCGATCGCCGTGAGGGACCCTTCGGGGAAGGTAATAGGGGCCACCGGCGTAGCCGTCGATGTGACGAACCGCGGCGAGTGGAGCGATCCTCTGAAAGAGGTTCAAAAACTTCCGCAAAAGCAGATGGCGGACAATTTTTTCTCGGTAGTCCGCGCCAACGAGGCGCTGATGAGAGAGATATCGGGAAGAAAGAAGGCGGAAAAATCCCTCCGCCAGTCGGAGAGCCGTCTTCGGAACCTCATTGAGAAAAGCCCGATGGGCGTGCATCTCTACCGTCTCGACGAGGAGGGTGGAAAACTCGTCTTCACCGGGGGAAATCCCGCCGCCGACCGCATCCTGGGTTTCGACAACCAGAAATTCATCGGCAAATTCCTTGAGGAAGCCTTCCCCTCCCTTGCAAACACCGAGATTCCCGACCGCTACCGGCGCGCCTGCCTTGACGGCGAGCTCTGGCAGGCGGAACAGGTCGTCTACGAGGACGGGAACGTCAAAGGCGCTTTCGAGGTTCACGCCCTCCAGACCGCCCCCGGCGAAATGGCTTCGTTTTTCATAGACGTTACCGAGCGCAAGCGCTTCGAGAGCTCCATCTCCCGCAGCCAGGAGCGTTTCCGCGCGGTTTTCGACAACTCGGGGGACGCCATCTTCCTCCTTAGCCTGGAGGGGGTGGTTCTCGACGTAAACAAAACCGCCTGCTCGCGTTACGGTTACACCGTCGAGGAGCTGATCGGCAAGCGGCTGCCGGACATAGATACCCCCGAACACGCCGTTCATATCCCGGAAAGGCTTGCGGTGCTCGTTAAAAACGGAGTCGCGGTCTTTGAAACGGATCACCGGACGAAGGACGGCGAGATCATACCAACCGAGGTTATCGCCAGGCTGATCAAAATCGGGGGGCAGAAGGTAAATCTCTCCACCTGCAGGGACATACGCGAAAGAAGGCGCGCCGAAAAGGAGAGGCTGGAACTCGAACGCAGGGTCCTTCACGCGCAAAAGCTCGAAAGCCTCGGAGTGCTGACCGGCGGCATCGCCCACGATTTCAACAACATTCTCACCGTCATACAGGGCAACATAGAAATTCTGCAGCTTCGCTGCGGCGACGTGTGCGCATCGAAGGACAACGTCACTGCGATAGAGCGCGCCGCCCGGAAGGCCACCGGCCTCGTGCAGCAGATGCTGGCCTACGTCGGGAAGACCCGCGTCACGATGGAGAACCTCGACCTCAGCGAACTCGTCAGGGAAATCGCCGAGATGATTTCTATTTCCGTTTCCAAGAAAGCCGCCGTGCATACGAACCTCGCCCCGGATCTCCCTCCCTTCGAGGGCGACAAGGACCAGATCCACCAGATAATCCTGAACCTCATCATCAACGCCTCCGACGCGCTGGGAAGCAAGGTCGGCGACATAACGGTAACCACCGGGCTCGCTACGGCAGAAAGCGCGGGCATCGAGGGGCCCGACAGGGGGTTTCTCTTTCTGGAGGTCACCGACGACGGGTGCGGGATATCGAAAGAGGAGATCGACAGAATCTTCGACCCCTTCTACACCACCAAATTCGCGGGAAGGGGGCTGGGGCTGGCCGCGGTCAAGGGAATAGTCAAGGCCCATAACGGCCTTCTGACCGTGGAAAGCCTTAAGGGCGCGGGTTCCACCTTCAGGGTCTACCTTCCGGCGTCGCAAAAGATCGGGGAAACCGCTCCCCGGCAGGACGAGGCAAGGGGTTCGGCCGGAGTTTGCGGCACCGTTCTGGTCGCCGACGACGAGGAGGCCGTTCAGGTCGTGATTGTCCAGCTTCTGGAGTTCGCGGGGTTCGAGGTAATCACGGCCTCCGACGGCCTCGACGCCGTCAACGTGTACAGGAAGAACCCCGGGCGCTTCGACCTCGTCATCCTGGACATGACCATGCCGGTGATGGACGGAATCGAGGCGCTGGAGGAGATTTTATCCGTCAACCGCGACGCGAAGATAATTCTGGCCAGCGGCTACGCCATAAAGGACCTTGAGAGCCGCGTCGAGGGCAGGGCGCGTTTCATCCAGAAACCCTACCGTTTAAAAACTCTTCTCGAAATCATGGAAGAAGTTCTGGGCAAAAAAGACTCACAGTAAAAAAAGACCCGCTTTCGCGGGCCGACTCAAGGAGGGGGTTAAAGGACGGCGACTCAGGGCGTTCCGAACAGCTCCCGCCCCAGCCTCATCCCGCGTTCATCCGGTGTTTCCGCAGGCGCTTCCGGGGGAGTTTCCGCCGGGGTTTCAGTCCCGTTCGGGGGAAGGCCGGGGGGTGCGGGCGGCCCCACGAACTCATCGCCCTGTCCTTCGCCGGACAACCGCCGGTAGGCCGGGCCTTCCTCGTCGTAGAGAAGATCGCCCCTTTCCCAGGCTTCGTGGACGAGGCGCGGCACGTCCTCGTCGATCCGGGCCTCGGCCCCGAGCCTCGCGCCCACGCTGCGGTTGTATCTCTCCATAATCTCTTTTCCCTCGGTGCGCTCCCTGTCGAAGAGGTTTCCAAGCCCCTGATCGAGGGCGTTTTGCGCCCCCGCGCCCTCCTCTCCGACATGGTAGGAGCGCCAGGCGGAATCCAGAGCCTGATGGTAGGCCCGCCACTCGTTTTCAATCCTCTTTTGCTCCGCGCGTCCGGGTTTCGGACGCTCAAAAACCGTTCCTTCTCCCGCGACGGCGGTATCACCGGCATCTGTGACGGGTGATGGTTCTCCGGAGAAGAGCCCGCCGAGGGAAGTGAGAAGGGAGGAGATTATCCCTCCGCTTTTTTCGCCGGTTTCCACGGCGGGGGAGGGGGGCTGGTATGGATTTTGATCTTCCTCAGCGAAAAGCCGCGCGCTTTGTCTTACGGGGGGTTCGGGCAGATAGTTTTTCAGGAACATTTTTCAACTCCCTTTTTTTGGTTTCGTCCGGTCTGAAAACACGTTAGTGGACGTCCGGGGCCGCAGGAGCTAAAAAATGATTTTTATTCCTGAACGATAACGAGGACTTGAAACTTTCAGGGTTCACGGGGGGAGGGAAAGGGAGAAAAATGAATATTTCCCTTATTTTTGTGTAACTATCTACGCGTTCCCCTCATCGAAAGGCTCGATGTTCTACGGCCAATAAATGGCGGACCCGGTTCCGCCCGTTATAGAGGAGAGATTTGATGAAAAAGACCGTCTTTTTCGCGGTTGCGGCCCTTATCGCCGCGCCAGCCCTCGCCGAGGACCATTCGGCGCATCTGAAGGGCCCCTTCGCTTCGCCCCCCGAGGTCACCAAGGCCTGCCTCGAATGCCACCCCGAGGCGGCGGGACAGATTATGTCCACCTCCCACTGGACGTGGGCGAGGGAGCAGGAGTTTCCGGGCAAGGGCAAGATTGCCTACGGCAAGAAGAACATAATCAACAACTTCTGTATCGCGCTCGCGGGCAACTATCCCCGCTGCACCAGCTGCCACATCGGCTACGGCTGGAAGGACTCCTCCTTCGACTTTACCGACAAGTCCAGAATCGACTGCCTCGTCTGCCACGACACCACCGGCGCTTACAAGAAAAACCCCATGGCTGCGGGCATGCCCGACGAGAAGGTGGACCTCCTGGCGGCGGCTAAATCCGTCGGCAAGCCCTCCATCGCCAACTGCGGCGCCTGCCACTTCTACGGCGGCGGAGCGGACAGCGTAAAGCACGGCGATCTCGACTCCACCATGGGCGCTCCCGGAAAGGAACTCGACGCGCACATGGCGAAGGAAGGCGCGGGCCTATCCTGCACCTCCTGCCACGGCGGGAAGAACCACGACATAAAGGGCGTCGCCCTCGTCGATTCCCCCACCGGCGGCAAGCATTTCGAGTGTACGGTCTGCCACGAGAAGGTAAGCCACAAAGAGGCGAAGATAAGCGATCATCTGGACAAGGTGGCCTGCCAGACCTGCCACATCCCCGAATACGCCCGGGGGCAGGCGACCAAGACGTACTGGGACTGGTCCGACGCCGGGAAAGACCTTCCCGAGGCAAAGGACGCCAACGGGAAGCCCGTCTTCGACAAGAAGAAGGGAACCTTCACTTGGGGTAAGGACCAAAAACCCGTCTATATGTGGTACAACGGCACAGCGGCGGCCTACCTTCCCGGCGACAAGCTCGCCTCCGGCGGAGTCACCGTCCTCGACATGCCGAACGGCTCCAAAGACGACCCCAAATCCAAAATTTATCCCTTCAAGCCTTTCGGCGGCAAACAGCCTTACGACACGAAAAACAACACCCTCGTCACTCCCAAGCTCTTCGGCCCCGACGGCTACTGGAAGCACTACGACTGGAACAAGGCCATCGAGCTGGGAATGAAGGACGCGGGACTCCCCTACAGCGGAGAGTACGGTTTCACCGAGACGAAGATGTACTGGAAGCTGAACCACCAGGTAGCGCCGAAGGCGAAGGCGCTTGTCTGCAACGACTGCCACGGCGAAAACGGGCGCATGGATTTCAAGGCGCTGGGCTACTCCTCGGACCCCCGGAAGTAAAAAACGACGCTGGATTGAGTCAAAAGGGCGGCTCCGCGCATAACGGGGCCGCCCTTTTTTATTTGGTTCCCTTCCCACCCACCCCCTCTTCTCCGGACCTGAATCGTCACAAAAAACCTCGCCGAAAATATCGCTAAATAATTTTTAGTTAATATAAAGTATCTCCGCCGCGTCTGATAAAACAGCTTGTCGGGCGCTTCCCGGCCCGTAATCGGGGCAAAAAAATAAAACTGCAAAGGCCCGATTGTTAAAAGCGCAAAAACCGTATTGTCACAAGGATTTTCCCTCCATCGGCGGAACCGGCGCAAAACCGGAATGGTGAATGATTACATAGCTTTCAACCCTTGTTCTGTTTTTCTCAATTTACCCTTGACAGCTATGCCGGGGATAAGTAGAGTCGTCCCGTTTTGAAGGGAGCGCATTGCGCCCCCGTATTGAAATCCTCTGATTTTGTCAATTATTCCGCAATGTTGGCTGAGGAGGTCTTGAATGATACAAAACTACGTCCCCATTCTCATCCTGTTGCTGGTTGCTTCGGCATTCGGCCTCGGGGTGGTCCTCATCTCCTCGCTTCTCGGCCCGAAGCGCCCTACCTCGATAAAACAATCCACCTACGAATGCGGCATGGACGTGCCCCCCATTTCGGAGCGGCCGTTTGACGTTAAATACTACCTCATAGCGATGGCTTTTCTGGTCTTCGACGTTGAGGTCGTCTTCCTCTATCCCTGGGCGGTGAAGTTCAAGCAGCTCGGCCTCTTCGGTTTCGTCGAGATGCTCGTCTTCATGTTCATCCTGCTCGTGGGATACGCCTATATATGGAAGAAAGGAGTACTGGAGTGGGAATAGAGCAAAAACTACCCCCCCTGGTGGTTACGAATCTTGAAAAAGTAGTCAGCCTCTGCCGGTCGAACTCCATCTGGCCGATGACCTTCGGCCTTGCGTGCTGCGCCCTTGAGATGATGGTCGCCTCCTCCGCCGACTACGACATCGCCCGCTTCGGCGCAGAGGCTTTCCGCCCCTCTCCGAGGCAGTCGGATCTTCTCATCGTCGCGGGAACGGTCACCACCAAGATGGCCCCCCTGGTCGAGCGCATCTACCTCCAGATAGCCGAGCCCAAGTGGGTAATAGCCTACGGCGCCTGCGCTTGTTCGGGCGGCATTTTCAACACTTACGCTACGGTGCAGGGCGTGGACAAGTTCCTCCCTGTGGACGTTTACGTCCCCGGCTGTCCCCCGAGGCCCGAGGCTCTCCTCGCGGGCATCATGAAGCTGCAGGCGAAGATAAAGAAAGAAAAGTTCTCCGACAGACCCGACCATCCGCTGCTTATTTCGTCGGGCTCCTAGGCTTTGGAGATGACTATGGTCACTTTGGAACAGATTCTGGACGGGCTTCGGGGCCGCTTTTCCTTTGCGGTGCTGGGCAGCGCGACCTTCCGGGGGCAGGATTCCATCACGGTGGACGCCTCCGCGATAGTCGCCATCTGCCAGTACCTGCGGGACGAGGAAGCGCTCTTGTTCGACATGCTGACGGACCTTACCGCGGTGGATTACCTCGGCAGGCCCAAGCGCTTCGAGGTTGTCTACAACCTTTACTCCTTCAAGCAAAACCGCCGCCTCCGCCTCAAGGCTCCCCTGGCCGACGGCGAGACGGTCTCCACCGTCGAAGGGGTCTGGAAAGCGGCCAACTGGCTTGAACGCGAGGTCTACGACCTTATGGGAATTACCTTCACGGGTCACAGCGACCTTAGAAGGATAATGACCTGGGACGGCTACGAAGGCCACCCGCTACGCAAGGATTTCCCGCTTTGCGGTATCCCGCAAAAAGCGGTTTACCGGTAACACCCCTCCACGGGAGAAAAAGATGTCCGAGCCCAAGAATATGATTCTCAACCTCGGTCCCTCCCATCCGGCCACCCACGGCGTCCTTCGCGTGGTGCTGGAGCTGGAGGGCGAGACGGTGCGCGACGTTATTCCGCACCTGGGGCACCTGCACAGGGGGCTTGAAAAGCTCGCCGAGTCCAAGACCTACCTGCAGGCCCTGCCACTTACCGACCGCATGGATTACACCGGCGCGCTCCTGAACAACCTCGGGTACACCCTGGCGGTCGAGAAACTTCTCGACATAGAAGGCGACATACCCGAGCGCGCCACGGTCGCCCGCGTCATGCTCTGCGAGCTTCAGCGCATCGCCGGCCACCTGATCTGGATAGCGGCCCACGCGCTCGACATGGGCGCGATGACAGTCCTTTTCTACGCCTTCCGCGAGCGCGAGCTCGTCCACGAGATGATCGAGGAGGTTTCCGGAGCGCGCCTGACCCCCAGCTTCATAAGGCCCGGCGGCATCGCTCAGGACATCACCCCGAAGTTCATCGAGAAGGCCAGGAAGTTCGTAAAGGAATTCCCCGGCAGGGTGGACGAGTACGAGGGGCTCCTCACCAACAACAAGATATGGCGCAAGCGCACCGAGGGCATCGGCATTCTCTCGAAAGAGGCCTGCGTCCAGTACGCCATCACCGGCCCGGTCCTTCGCGCGGCGGGCATCAAGTGGGATCTTCGCAAGGTCATGCCCTACTGCGGTTACGAGACCTACGATTTCGAGATTCCGACCGGAACGGTGGGCGACGTTTTCGAGCGTTACCTCGTCCGCCTCGCCGAGATGCGCCAGTCAAACCGCATCGTGGAGCAGGCTCTCGACAGGCTGCCCCCCGGGCCGTACATGCTCGACGACTTCCGCTACACTCCCCCGCCCAAGGAGGAAGTCTACACCTGCATCGAGTCGCTCATCCGCCACTTCAAGCAGATGAGCGCGGGCTACAAGGCCCCCGTGGGCGACGTTTACATGTCGATCGAAGCCACCAAGGGCGAACTCGGTTTTTACCTGGTTTCGGACGGCAGCGAGAAACCCTACCGCTTCCGCGTTCGTCCGCCGAGCCTCATCAACCTCCAGTCGTTAAAGGATATGTGCCTGGGGGGCATGGTCGCGGACGTAATAGCCATCATCGGTTCAGTCGACATCGTTCTCGGCGAAATCGACCGGTAGGCAAGGAGAGACATCCATGAGCGAACTCGTCTTTTCAAGCTGGGCCGGCGCAGGGGTAGACAGCAGGAAATCCCCCGCGACTGCCGACTCGGTAGCGCTTCCAAAAGACCTCGGCGACGGCACCGCCCTCTCCGCCGTAATGGGGTGGGACGGCATAGCCGTCTGGGGCGGGGCCGACGTGGTCGATCTCGCCAGGGCCTACGCCGAAGGGCTCTCGAAAAACTCCTGCGGGCAGTGCGTCCCGTGCAGGATAGGCTCCTCGGTTATCGAAGCCGCCCTCGGAAGAATCTGCGATGGAACGGGCACGAACGAAGACGTAGAAGCGGTGGGACACCTCGCCGGAAACCTCAGGGTCCAGGCTATGTGCGACCTCGGCCAGTCTTCGGGCAAAGCCCTTTTAGACCTCTACGAGAACTTCAGGGACGAAATGCTGGAGCGCGTGGCCCAGAAAAAGCCCGCGAAGAAGGGCGACTACGTGGTCGCCACCACCGCCCCCTGCAAGTCCGCCTGCCCGGCGCACCTCGAAATACCCGAATACGTCGAGCTCATCAAGAAGGGCCAGTTCGAGGAGAGCCTGAACCTTGTCCGGCGCGACAACTGCCTGCCCGGCACCATCGGCAGAATCTGCGTACGCCCCTGCGAATTCAACTGCAGGAGGCAAAACGTCGACGGCCCCATCCAGATAAAGTTCCTCAAACGCTTCGTCGCCGACTACGAGATAGAGAGAAACCGCCCGGTGCGCATCACCGCTCCCGAGAAGAAGGGCGCGAAGATCGCGATTGTCGGCGCGGGCCCGGCGGGACTCTCCTGCGCCTACTTCCTCGCGCAGCTCGGCTACGCTCCCGTTATCTTCGAGGCTCTCGGCGAGCCCGGCGGCATGGCCGCCGTGGGCATACCGGATTACCGCCTTCCCCGCGAGTTGCTCCGCCACGAGGTGGACATCATAAAAGACCTCGGCGTCGAGATACGCTACAACACCGACGTGGGCAAGGATATCTCGCTTGAAGACCTCACCGGCGGCGAATACCGCTCGGTCTTCATCGCGATAGGCGCCCGCCTCGGCACCTCGATGGGCGTTCCCGGCGAGGGCGACGAAATCACCGGCTTTTACAAGGGCGCCGACTACCTGCGCGACGTGGCCCTCGGCAAGAAAGTGTACGTAGGCGATACCGCGATAATCGTCGGGGGCGGCAACGTGGCCATCGACTGCGCCCGCACCGCCCTTCGCACCGGCTTTAAGAAGGTGAAGATAGTCTATCGCCGCTCCGAGGCCGAGATGCCCGCCGACAAGGTCGAGATAACCGACGCGAAGGCGGAAAACATCGAGATGGTGGTCCTCACCAACCCCAAGAAGATAGTCTCCGAAAGCGGCAAGGTCACCGGCGTCGAGGTCATAGACATGGAACTCGGCCCGCCCGACGCCTCCGGCAGGAGAAGCCCCATCGAAAAGGCGGGCTCCGAGCACATAATCGAAGCCGACTGCTGCATCATGGCCATCGGTCAGGCGATCGATCTTGGCCTTCTGTCCGGAGCCGAGGACATCAAGACTACGAAGTGGAAGACGATTTCGGTGCAGGGGCTCAACAAGCTCGCGGCGGTCCGCGGCAACGTCGGCGTCTTTTCCGGCGGCGACTGCGAGACCGGGCCTCTCACCCTTATAGCGGGGCTCGCGGCGGGCAAGGAAGCAGCCTTCCAGATAGACCGCTTCCTGCTCGAAGGCTCGACCCAGCCGATACGGGAGTGGGTCATAAACAAATACGTCGAATCACTCAAGCCCTATTCCAAAAAAGAGGACGTAGGGCAGCCGAAGAACTCCGAACCCGCGAAGATCCACCACCTTCCGGTGGCCGACCGGGTGACGAACACAAGAGAAGTGGAAATCGGGTTTACCCATGAGGAAGCGATCCGGGAGGCCGAAAGGTGCCTGCGTTGCTACCGTTTACTGGTAGCCGCGAAGGCCTGACGGTCCTTGGCGAGCTTTGGGGAAGGAACCATGATAAATCTTACGATAAACGGTACGCCAATAAAGGTGGAAGAGGGCCGCACGATACTCGAAGCGGCGAACGGGGCGAATATCAAAATCCCGACTCTTTGCTGGCTCGCGAAGCTGAGCCCGCTCGGCTCGTGCAGAATGTGCATGGTGGAGATCGAGGGGCTCAGAAAGCCCGTCGGCGCCTGCGACACTCTGGCGGCGGAAGGGATGGCGGTCACCACCGAGTCCTCCGCCCTCCACAAGATGCGGCAGGACGCCCTCAAGCTGCTGCTGATCAACCACCCGCTCGAATGCCCGGTTTGCGACAAGGGCGGCGAGTGCGACCTTCAGGACATCGTCTGGGAGTTCGGGATAACCGACCTGCCTTTCAGGGCGCCCCCGCCGAACCGCAACATGCCCGATCACTACATCTCCCCCTTCATCAAGCAGTGGCAGGACCGCTGCATCCTCTGCGGCCGCTGCGTGCGGGCCTGCAAGGAGGTAAAGGGGATAGGGTGCATAAAGATCACGGACAACGGCTTTAAGTCCTACATAGGCCCGGTGGAGGGAGTTGACTGCATCTGCTGCGGCGAATGCCTCTCCGTCTGCCCGGTAGGGGCGCTGACCGACGCGGTAATCGAGGAGAAGGCCAGAATCTGGCAGTCCAAGAGAACCACGACTACCTGCGGCTACTGCGGCGTCGGCTGCCAGTTCCAGTTCAACGCCCGCAACAACAGGATACTGCGCGTCACCACCACCGAGTTCTCCAGAAAGCCCAACTACGGGAGCCTCTGCGTAAAGGGGCGTTTCGGATGGGAGTTCGTCGGCCACGAGGACCGGCTCAAAGAGCCGCTGATACGCAAGAACGGGGAGCTTACCCCCGTAAGCTGGGACGAGGCGCTTACCTACGTCGCCGGAAGGCTCGGCGAAATAAAGGAAAAGCACGGCCCCGACGCGATTGCGGGGTTCACCAGCGCCCGCTGCACCAATGAAGACAATTACCTCTTCCAGAAATTCATCCGCGCGGTGGTAGGGACGAACAACGTCGACCACTGCGCACGCCTCTGACACAGCTCTACCGTGGCCGGTCTGGCCACAAGCTTCGGAAGCGGCGCGATGACGAACTCGATAGACGATCTGGCCGACAATACCGGCACCTTCCTCGTCATCGGCTCGAACACCACGGAAAACCACCCGATCATCGGCGACAGGGTAAAGAAGGCTATCACCAAGAGGGGCGCGAAGCTCATCGTCATAGACCCGAGGCGCATACCTCTGGTCAAATACGCCAACGTCTACCTCCAGGTGCCGCCCGGCTACAACATCCCGGTAATCGCGGCGATGATGAACGTGATTCTGGCCGAAGGGCTGGAAGACAAGGCGTACATCGCCGAGCGCTGCGAGGGTTTCGAGGAATTTCGGGCCTCCATAGAGAAGTTCACGCCCGAATCGGTGGCGGCGCTCACCGCCATCCCCGCCGAAGACATCAGAAAAGCCGCCAGAATCTATGCCGAGAGCGCCCCCGCCGCGATTCTCTACGCGATGGGCGTCACCCAGTTCACCGAGGGCACCGCCTCGGTGCGAAATCTGGCGAATCTCGCCATGCTCTGCGGCAACGTCGGGAAACCCGGCGGCGGAGTGAACCCGCTGCGCGGGCAAAACAACGTCCAGGGCGCCTGCGACATGGGCGGACTTCCCAACGTCTTTTCCGGCTACCAGTCCGTCGAGGACGAAACCCTCCGGGCGAAGTTCGAGAAGGCTTGGGGCGTCTCTCTTCCCGCGAAGCAGGGCCTGAAGCTGACGGAGGTCGGCCACGAGCTGGGCAAGAAGATAAAGGCCCTCTACGTGATGGGCGAAAACCCGATGCTCACCGACCCCGATCTCAGCCACATCGAAAAGGGCTTCGATTCGCTCGATCTTTTCGTCGTGCAGGACATCTTCCTCACCGAGACCGCCGCGAAAGCCCACGTCGTCTTCCCCTCCACCGCCTTCCCCGAGAAGGAGGGCACCTTCTCCAACACCGAGCGGCGCGTCCAGCGCGTGCGCAAGGTGGTGGAGCCGCCGGGGAGCGCGCGAAACGATTCCGAAATCATCTGCGCCCTTTCCTCCCGGATGGGCTACGACCTGGGTTCCCCGAGGGGACAGGACGTCTTCGCCGAGATAACCTCCCTCACTCCCAGCTACGCCGGACTGGATTACGGGCGGCTCGAAAAAGAGGGCATACAGTGGCCCTGCCCGGACAAGGCGCATCCAGGCACGGAGATACTCCACGTCGGCAAGATAGCCCGAGGCAAGGGTCTCTTCTCGGTGGTCTCCTTCGAGGGCCCGGCGGAAGCGCCGGACGAGCAGTACCCCTTCATCCTGACCACCGGGAGGGAGCAGGCCCATTACCATTCCGGCACCATGACCCGCAACTCGAAGAAACTGAGCGAGGTCTACCGCGAGGGTTTCCTCGAAATGAACCCCGCCGACGCAAAGGCGCTCTCCATCGTCACCGGAGACATAGTCTCCCTCTCTTCAAGGCGAGGGGAGATAACCTCGAAGGTGAAGGTGGTGGACACCATCGGCAAAGGCAAGCTCTTTATGACGTTCCATTACTGCGAATCGCCGGTCAACGTCCTGACCAACACCGCTAGCTGTCCCACGGCGAAAATACCGGAGCTGAAGGTTACCGCCGTCAGCGTCCGCAAGGTATAAGGAGGGTTTTACGGTGGAATATGTGATCGTAAGCCTTATAAAAGTCGTCGTGGTCTTCGCGGTGCTGCTCGGCTGCGTCGCTTACACCACGCTTCTTGAAAGAAAGGTGCTCGGCTGGATTCAGGTCCGCCACGGGCCAAACCGCGTCGGCCCCTGGGGTCTTTTGCAGCCGGTCTGCGACGGCCTGAAGTTCTTCTTCAAGGAGGACCTCGTCCCGGCAAACGTGGACAAGCCGGTCTTCATCCTCGCCCCGGTTATCTCGCTCATTCCGGCTATTTTAATCGTCGGCGCGATACCCTTCGGCGACACCGTCACCGTTTTCGGCCGCGAGATACGGCTGGCGATAGCGGACATAAACATCGGAATAATCTACATAATAGGACTCGCCGGAATCAGCGCCTACGGGCCGATGCTGGGCGGCTGGTCCTCCCGCAACCGCTACGGCCTTCTGGGTGCGATGAGAAGCGCGGCGCAGGGCATCAGCTACGAACTGGCGATGGGTCTAACCCTCGTAAGCGTGATAATGATCACGGGCACGATGTCGCTGACCAAGATCGTCGCTTACCAGCGCGAGTGGTGGCTCATCTTCAAGCAGCCGGTGGCCTTCGTTCTCCTCATCATCTGCGGCCTCGCCGAGATAAACCGCACCCCCTTCGACATGTCGGAGGCGGAGGCGGAGCTGGCCTGCGGCTTCAACATCGAGTACTCCTCGATGAAGTTCGCCCTCTTCTTCATGGCGGAATACGCGCACATGATTTCCCTGGCGGCGATAACCACCTGCCTCTTCCTGGGCGGCTGGAACCTCCCCTTCGGCATAGAGCTTCCCTTCGTGCCCAAGATACTGATCTTCATGGGCAAGGTCTTCGCTCTGGTCTTCTTCTTCATCTGGGAGCGCGGCACCTTCCCGCGCCTCCGCTACGACCAGATAATGCACCTCGGGTGGAAGTGGATGATGCCCATCGCGATCATAAACCTTCTCCTGACTGCGGCTGTCAGCCTCTTTACAGCGTAAGCGGAAGGAGAGAGAAAAAGATGAAGGCCATATTCGATACCCTCATCCCGCTCATAAAGGGGATGATGAAGACCTTCGGGTACATCTTCACAAAGCCCATAACCTACCAGTACCCGGAGCAGAAAAGGGAAGTTAGCGACAGATGGCGCGGACTTCACCGGCTCAAGACCGAAAACGGCAAGATAAAGTGCGTCGCCTGCGGCCTTTGCGAGGTGGTTTGCCCCGCCAACGTCATCTCGGTGGACAGGAAAATGACCGACGACGGGCGCTCCTTCCCGTCGCGCTTCGACGTAGAGGTCACCCGGTGCATCTTCTGCGGCTACTGCCAGGAAGCCTGCCCCAAGGACGCGATCGAACTTACCCGCAACTACGAGTTCTGCGATTACAGGCGTCAGGATTTTCACATGACGCGCGACCAGCTTGTCGCTACGGAGAGTAAGCGATGATAGTGCTTTTCTATATTTTCGCCGCCCTTGCGGTGATCGCGGCGGTAGGGGTCCTTATCTCGAAGCAGCCCCTGCACTCCGCCCTCTGCATGCTGGGAACGATGATCTGCCTCGCGGTCATCTTCCTCCTGAACCACGCCGACTTCATTGCCGCCGTTCAGATAGCGGTCTACGCCGGGGCGGTGATGATGCTGGTCATCTTCGTCATCTTCCTCATAGACATGGGGCAGGAGTCGGACAGAAAGCGCGCCAACGCCTTCCTCGGCATAGGGATACTTACCGGCCTCATGGTCTTCGGCGTGCTGACGGCTTTCGTCAAGGCGCCCTTCACCGGCAGGGGCGACATGAGCGAAGCGGCGCTGCTAAAGCAGGGGAGCGTCGAATTTCTTGCCGACAAGCTCTTCGGGCCGTACCTCCTTCCCTTCGAGGTCGCCTCGATCCTGCTGCTCGTAGGCCTCGTGGGCGCGGTCGCCCTGGCCAAGAAGAAACTCTAAGGCGGGAGAATAACGATGATACCTTTTGAACACTCGATGCTGCTCTCCGCCCTGCTCTTCGGTATAGGCGCTATCGGCCTCTTCGTCAGGAGAAACATTCTGGTTCTTCTGATGTGCGTCGAACTGATGCTGAACGCCGTGAACCTCGCCTTCGTCGCAGCTTCCGACCACCTCGATTCCGCGGAGGGGCTGATCTACGTCTTCTTCGTGATAACGGTGGCCGCAGCCGAGGCGGCGGTGGGGCTTGCAATAGTCGTGAACCTGTACCGGTACCGCAAGACGGTCTACGCCGAGGACATCAACCTTTTAAAGGGTTGAACCAGGCCCCGGGAGGATATTTAGATGCTTGAGTATATCTGGCTCATTCCATTTTTTCCCATGCTTGGGGCGTTCATAAACGGCGTCTTCGGCAAGAAGTGGGGTCACGGCGCGGTCAACGCGGTCGCCTGCGGCTCCATCTTCCTTTCCTTCCTCGTCTCGGTGGGGGCCTTCATAGGGCTTATGGGGCTCGACCCGTCCCACAGGTTCCACGAACAGGTTCTCTTCACCTGGATACAGGCGGGCTCCACGAAGATCGACCTCGGGTATCTTATCGATCCCTTAAGCTCGGTAATGACCCTGATCGTCACCGGCGTCGGCTTTCTGATCCACGTCTACTCCACCGGCTACATGCACCACGACAAGGGGTACACCCGCTTCTTCACCTACCTCAACCTCTTTTGCTTCGCGATGCTCACGCTGGTGCTGGGCAACTCCTTTCTGGTCCTCTTCGTGGGTTGGGAAGGCGTCGGCCTCTGCTCCTACCTCCTCATCGGCTTCTGGTTCGACGATATGGCCAAGGCCACTGCGGGCATGAAGGCCTTCGTGGTCAACCGCATAGGCGACTTCGGCTTTCTCATCGCGATGTTCATGATCTTCCAGAACTTCGGCACCCTTAACTTCCGCGAGGTGATGAACAGCGCACCCAACGTCCTTCTCTACGGCGGAGCGACGGTCACGGCGATCTGCCTTCTCCTCTTCGTCGGCGCGACCGGCAAGTCCGCGCAGATTCCCCTCTACGTATGGCTTCCCGACGCGATGGCGGGCCCCACCCCGGTCTCCGCCCTCATCCACGCCGCCACGATGGTCACCGCGGGCGTCTACATGATAGGCCGCTGCAACATCATGTTCTCTATGGCACCGGCGGCGATGGCCACCGTAGCCACCGTCGGCGCGCTCACCGCCCTCTTCGCGGGGTCGATAGCGCTGGTGCAAAACGACATAAAGAAGGTCCTCGCCTACTCGACGGTAAGCCAGCTCGGCTACATGTTTCTCGCAATGGGCGTCGGGGCTTACGTCGCGGGCATCTTCCACCTGATGACCCACGCCTTCTTCAAGGCCTGCCTTTTCCTCGGCTCCGGCTCCGTAATCCACGGGATGCACGACCAGCAGGACATGAGGCACATGGGCAACCTTCGGAAGTACATGCCTCACACCTACAAGACCTTCCTCATCGCGACGATAGCGATTGCGGGCATACCTCCGCTGGCGGGCTTCTTCTCCAAGGACGAGATTCTCTGGATGGCCTTCTCCCGCGGCTTCAAGCTCCAGTGGCTGCTCGGCTTCATCGCGGCGGGCGTAACGGCCTTCTACATGTTCCGCCTGGTCTTCATGACCTTCTTCGGCAAGGAGAAGTTCGACCACCACCACGTCCATCCGCACGAGTCTCCCGCCTCGATGTACGTTCCCCTCTACGTGCTTGCCGGGCTCTCGATAGTCGGCGGCTGGGTGGGGATTCCCGAGGCCCTCGGCGGCTCCAACATGTTTCACCACTGGCTGGCCCCGGTGCTCGATTCCAGCGCAGCCCACGTCGCGGTTAGGGAAGCGGCCAACATGGTCGGCAGCGGCGGGCTCGGAGTGGCCTCGGCCTTCGCGGGTGGCCACGAAGCGGCCGCGGAAGCCGGACACGCGGCAGCGGCGGGCGGCGGCCACGACTTCACCGAGTACCTTCTGATGTTCATGTCCGTCGGCTACGCCCTCGCCGGAATACTCGTCGCCGTCTACCTCTACATAAAGCGCCCCGAGATACCCGCGAAGATCGCGGCCTCCGCCAAGGGCGTCTACACCCTCCTCTACAACAAGTATTTCGTGGACGAGATATACGGAGCGGTCTTCGTAGGCGGCTGCGTCGGGCTCGCCAACCACTTCTGGAAGTTCTGGGACGTGGTGGTCATCGACGGCCTCGTAAACGGCGTCGCCGGCGCGGTGCGCACGGTGGGATCGATCTTAGCCAAACTACAAAACGGCCAGGTACAGGCCTATGCCCTGACGATAGCCGCCGGCGCGGTGGCCCTCGTCCTGCTGGTGGCCGCGTTCTAGCCGCGGGATAAGGAGAGAGAGAATGATCCTGACGATACTCGCCTTTTTGCCGCTGATAGGCGCAATAGCCATCCTCCTGATGAAGGAGGAATCTACCGGCGCGATACGGGGGTTCGCCCTCTTCACGGCCTGCGTCAATTTTGTAATCAGCCTTCCGCTGCTCTTCGGTTTCGACAGCGCGAAGGCCGGGATGCAGTACGTGGAGAAAGTCGACTGGATACCCTCGCTGGGCATCTCGTATCACCTCGGCATAGACGGCATAAGCCTCTGGCTGGTGATGCTGACCACCTTCCTCTCGGTCATCTGCATCCTCTCTTCCGGGTCGGTGGAAAAGAAGCTGAAACAGTACATGTTCTTCTTCCTTCTCCTCGAAACCGGGATGATCGGAGCGCTTGCGAGCCTCGACCTCTTCCTCTTCTACATCTTCTGGGAGGCGATGCTCATCCCGATGTACTTTCTCATTGGCGTCTGGGGGGGCAAGGAGCGCATTTACGCCGCCGTGAAGTTCTTCATCTTCACGATGGTCGGCTCGCTGCTGATGCTGGTCGCGATAATCGCCCTCTACTACCTCAATATAAAGGCGGGCAACCCGGCCACCTTCAACATTCTGGAACTCTACAAGCTGCCGATAGCCCCGAGCGTCCAGATGGTGATGTTCATGGCCTTCGCGCTCGCCTTTGCCATAAAGGTGCCGATGTGGCCTGTCCACACCTGGCTGCCCGACGCCCACACGCAGGCCCCGACGGCGGGCTCCGTCATTCTGGCGGGCGTCCTTCTGAAGATGGGGTGCTACGGCTTCCTTCGCTTCGCCATGCCGCTCTTTCCCAACGCGGTCGTCGCCGCCACCCCCTTCATGATGACGCTGGCCGTTGTCGGCATAATCTACGGCGCCCTCGTCGCGATGGTGCAAAAAGACGTAAAGAAGCTGGTCGCCTACTCCTCCGTCTCCCACCTCGGGTACGTCATGCTCGGCATCTTCGCCCTGAACGCGCAAGGAGTGGTCGGCGGCCTCTACCAGTCGCTGAACCACGGCATCTCCACCGGCGCGCTCTTCCTTCTGGTCGGCGTAATCTACGAGCGCAGGCACACCCGCATGATAGAGGATTTCGGCGGGCTGGCCCGCCAGATGCCCTACTACGCGACGATCTTCCTCATAATCACCATGAGCTCGATCGGCCTTCCCGGGCTAAACGGCTTCGTGGGCGAGTTCCTCATAATGATGGGAGCTTACCTCTCATCGCCGATAGCAGCCATCTTCGCCGCCTCGGGCGTCATACTGGCGGCGGGCTACATGCTGTGGATGTACCGCAGGGTGTTTTTCGGACCGCTTGAAAACGAGGCCAACAAGAACCTTACGGACCTTACCGGTCTTGAGTGGGGCTATCTCATGCCGATGGTGATTCTGGCCTTCTGGATGGGAATCTACCCCGCGACCTTCACCTCGAAGATGGAGCCCACGATTACCGCGTGGCTTTCACATATCGAGACGAAGAAGATAGCCTGCATGGAACTTGAGCCCGTCAAAAACCCCGTCGCTTCTCTCTTTAGCGGCGCCGAAACGCTCCGCAAGTAACGGGAGGGATTTTTATGACCTTTCAGATGTCGGATATTTCACTGATAACGCCGGAAATCGTCCTCACTCTGACGGCGCTTCTGGTGCTCCTCGTCGAAGCCTTCCGCCCCGGCGCGGGCAGAAGCGACACGACCTGGCTCTCGATCATCGGCGTTCTTGTCGCCGCCGCCTTCGCCCTCGGCCAGTTCGGGGAGAAGAAGCTCGGCTTTTCCGGGATGCTTTCAATCGACAGCTACTCGGCCTTCTTCAAGCTGATCTTCTGCTCCATCGGTCTCCTCTGTTTCCTTATCTCCGACGGGTTCATGAAGAGCGAGGAATACGAGCACGGCGAGTTTCACGCCCTGATGCTCATGTCCATGACGGGCATGATGCTGATGGCAAGCTCCAACCACCTCCTCATGATGTTCCTCGGCCTGGAGACGATGTCGATAGCCATCTACGCCCTGGCCGGTTACATGAGAACCAAAGAGGGCATGGAGTCGAGCTTCAAGTACTTTCTCCTCGGCGGCGCTTCCTCGGCCTTTCTCCTTTACGGGATCGCGCTTCTCTACGCCTCCACCGGCACCACGCAGATAGACCTTCTCTTCAACCATTTCGCCGCGCAGGGCGGGATGACCCATTCCCCGATGGCGCTGGCGGGAATAGCCCTCATCGCCGGAGGTTTCGCCTTCAAGGTGGCGGCCTTCCCCTTCCACGTCTGGACACCCGACGTCTATCAGGGAGCGCCCACCCCCGTGACCGCCTTCATGGCCACCGGCGTCAAGGCTGCGGCCTTCGCGGCTTTCTTCCGCATTTTCCTCGTCGCCTTCCCTGCCTCCGTCGAAAGCTGGAGCGGGGCGCTCTGGATTATCGCGGTTCTCACCATGACGATGGGCAACCTCGCCGCGCTGGTGCAAAAAGACATAAAGCGCATGCTCGCCTACTCCTCCATCGCGCACGCCGGGTATCTGCTGGTCGCGATGGTCACGGCCACCGCCGACGCAGGAACGGGGCTTCTCTTCTACCTCTTCTCCTACGCCTTCATGAACATCGGCGCTTTTGCCTGCGTAATCATGCTCGGCAGGAAGGGCGACCAGAGGACCACGCTCGACGACTACGCCGGAATCGGCTTTAAAAAGCCCCTTTTAGCCGCCGCCCTCACCGTCTTCATGTTCTCGATGGCGGGAATACCCCCGACGGCGGGTTTCATCGGCAAGTTCCTGATCTTCAAGGCGGCCATCAAGCAGGGCTACATCTGGCTGGCCGTCCTCGGCGTGCTTAACTCCGCCGCCAGCGTCTACTACTACCTTCGGGTGCTCGTGTACATGTACTTCAAGGAGCCCGGCGAAAAGGCGGACGAGCCCCTTCGCGCCGGAGGTCTCATCGCCCTTGCCACAACCATAGCCGTCGTGGTTATCCTCCTCCTCGGCATGGTTCCGGGCGCGATGGTGGAGTTGGCGCAGGCGGCGGCTTCAAAGTTCTAGCTTCACTTTACCCCGGTTTTAAAGGGCTCCCTCGCGGAGCCCTTTTTTATTGGACGGAATTTACGAAACAGGAACAAAAAAGGAGTTATCCGGTAACGAACAAAAAAAGTTCTGTTACAATTATCCTGCACAGGTTTTTTTGGCGCATTGCTTTTTACAGGGGCGCGGTTTGCAGGGTGAGCGGAAGGTTCTCTTCTGTGTTTTTGTCGCGGCGTTTACCGCCGCGCTTTTCCTTTTTGCGGGGCAGGCCCGCGCCTCGCAAAAAAATGTCCTTCTGATTAATTCCTACCACAAAGGGTTCGAGTGGACCGACCGGCTGACCGGGGGCATCGAAAAGGGGCTTTCCGAAAGCACCCCTGAAATCAGCCTTTTCACCGAATATCTCGACACCAAAAGAATCAGCGGCGAACTCCACTTCGACCATATCGAAACGCTCTTCGCCAACAAATTCCGGAAAATGAAGTTCGACCTGATAATCACGGCCGACGACGACGCCCTGAATTTTTTGTACAACCGGGCTCACCGGCTCTTCCCCGGCGTCCCCGTTGTTTTCTGCGGCCTGAGCGGTTACAGCCCGCGGTACCGGGAAAAAATTCCAGAGCTTACGGGAATAGTCCAGGCTCTCGGCGTAAGGGAGACCCTGGAGCTGGCGCTCTCCACGCACCCGTCGGCCAATTCCCTATACATAATCAATGACCGCACGCAGACCGGCGAAAGCAGGCAGGAGCAGTACCTTTCGGCCGTCAAAAACCTGAGCCGTCCGGTAAAAGTCGAGTTTTTGCGCGACTATTCGATGGACGAGCTTATCCGGAAGCTCGCGAGCCTCCCGCCCGGCGGCGTCATAATCCTCCACAGCTTCACCCGGGACCGGCTGGGGCAGGTTTACAACCAGCAGGCGGCCACCGCCATGCTTTCAGAGGCGGCCCCGCTCCCAATCTATACCTGTACCGACGGGAAGGTCGGCTACGGGGCTGTCGGAGGCTGCGTCAGCGAGGGAATGAGCCACGGCCTTGAGACGGCGAAGATGGCCTTGCGCGTGCTTCACGGCGAAAAGCCCTCGTCCATACCGGTGGTCGAAAACGGCATTAACCCGCCGAGCTTCGATCAGAGGCAGCTCGACCGCTTCGGAATAAGCGCTTTCGGGCTTCCAAAGGGAAGCACCATCTATTTCAGGCCGAAGACCATACTGGCCGAGTTCGCGCTGGAGACCGCCGTGGCCGTCACGGTCATAACTCTCCTCTTTCTCCTGGTCGTCGTGCTTGGGGTAAACATCGGCAGGCGTTCGAGAGCCGAAAAAGCGCTGCTCCGTAGCGAAAAGAGGTACCGCGAGCTGGCCGAACTCCTGCCCCTGGTGGTCTTTGAAACCGATCTTCGGGGCCGCATAACCTATCTCAACCGCTTCACCTTTCACCTTTTCGACTACACGCCCGAGGACATCAGAAAAGGGCTGAAGATTTTTGACGTCGTCGAGGAGGGGAAAAAAGACGAGGTCATGCGGAATTTCGCCGGAAGGCTCAGGGGCGAGCTTGGCGAACCGAGGGAATACCGGCTCTTGATGAAGAACAAATCCTTCGTGGACGCTCTGGCCTATGCCATACCTATCGTAGAGGAGGACCGAACCGTCGGCGTGCGCGGGGTAATGATCGACATAACCGGCAGGAAGCGCACCGAAGAGCGCCTTTCCCAGCTGGCGCAGGTGGTGGAGCAGGCCACCGAAGAGGTGGTGATCACCGACGCGAGAGGGGTTATAACCTACGTAAACTCCTCCTTTGAAAAGACGACCGGCTACGTGGCTGCGGAGGTTCTCGGCAAGTCCCCCTCGGTTTTAAAGAGCGGGGAACACGACGACGCCTTTTACAAAGATCTCTGGACGACCATAAAGGCGGGCAGGGAGTGGGCCGGGAGATTTCACAACCGCAGGAAGGATGGAAAACTCTTTTACGAGGACGCGGTCATCTTCCCCATACGCTCCCTTTCGGGGGAGATAACGGGCTACGCGGGCATCAAGCGGGACGTGACCGAGGAGGTCGAGCTTGAAAACCTCATGGCCCAGTCAAAGAAGATGGAGGCGCTCGGCACCCTCGCGGGCGGAATCGCTCACGACTTCAACAACATACTCTCCGCGATAATCGGCTACGCCGAACTGGAGCTTAAGGACGCCCCCACGGGAGAGAGGCTGCACAAAAACCTCTCGTCGATACTGGCTGCCGGCGGTCGCGCCGAGCAGTTGGTGAGGCAGATTCTCGCCTTCAGCCGTTCCCGCAGCACCCAAAAAGAGATAGCCGATCCCGCCGAGATCGCCATCGAAGCCCTGAGCTTCATGCGCGCCACCCTTCCCTCCACGGTGGAGATAGAGACATACTTCAACTGCCCCAAAAGCGTCTTTATCGATCCTGTCCAGCTCCATCAGGTCATCACCAATCTCTGCGCGAACGCCGGGCTGGCGATGCGAAAGTCCGGGGGCATCCTCCGGGTCGCGGTGGACTGCGTGAGCGAGGCCGCCGCCGGGGCACAGGAAAGCGGCTGGGGGTACGTGCGGATAACCGTCTCGGATACCGGGTGCGGAATACCGCCGGGGACCCTGGACCGCATCTTCGACCCCTTCTTCACCACCCGTGAGGGAGGCGAAGGGACGGGCATGGGGCTGGCGGTGGTCCACGGCATAGTCACCGGTAACGGCGGCTCCTTCAAGGTCGAAAGCGAAGTGGGGCAAGGATCGAAGTTTTACGTCTACCTGCCTGCGGTGGAGCGGATGCCAAAATCAAAGGAAGGCAAAAAAGTCCAGCCTTTCGGCGGTAAAGAGAGGGTAATGCTGGTAGACGACGAAAAATCCCTGACCGAGCTTTCAGTCGAGGCGCTGAAAGGGTACGGCTACGACGTGACGGGTTTTACCAGTTCCGCAAGCGCCCTCGATGCTTTCAGGGCGGATCCGGACCTCTTCAAGGCGGTAATCACCGACATGACGATGCCGGGAATCACGGGCGACCGGCTGACCCGTGAAATACTGGCTCTTCGGCCCCGGACGCCGGTGATAATCGTCACCGGCTTCTCGGACAGGCTCTCCGGGGAGCGCGCCGCACAGCTTGGCGCCTCGGCCTTCCTCTACAAGCCCCTCCGCATGGCGGAACTTGCCGCCGCAGTCCGCTCAGGCATCGACAAGGCCAATCAATAAGGGATGAGGACGCGGAAATAAATTCCCTCCTCCCCGTCCTCGTCAAAGCCGTGGGCGTAGCCGACCGCGACGGTGATGGGAAGGTAGTAGCCGAGCACCGTCTCTATTCTGGCCTCACCCCCCGCGCTTCGCCGCCACTGGCCGTCCCCGCCTTCAAGCACCCTCCCGGCGTCGTAGAATATTGCCCCGTAAAACCTGTCCAGGAAGAAAGGTGCGTCGTCTATCCCCCTGTAGATTTTCGCGAGCGGGAAGAGGTATTCGGCGCTTCCCGCGAAGACCGCCGTGCCTTCGTCAACCTTGTACCCGTAGCCGCGCAGGGGAAATTCACCTTCGCCTCCGAGCTGGAAGAGAGACTGGAGGGTCTGGTCGCCGCGCCCTATCCCCAAAATTCCCTTGAGGTCGAAGGCGGTGCGGTAGGGAAGGCGAAAATACTCGCTCCATTTGACCAGTCCCTCCCGGCTGTCCCGCTCGGAGCCGAGCGCTTCGCCTCGCACCCTCGCCTCAAGCTCGACGCGCCTCCCGCCCAGCGGCCCGAGGGTATAGAAGGTAGCGTAGGGAAGGGTGGAATCGTAGGCAAGTCCGGCGTGAAGATAGCTCTGCCTCCCCCTGAAGGGCCGGTCGAGAAGGGAACCGTTCCCGCCGAGGTCTTCCTCGACGCGGCTCAGCGACCCCACCCTCTCGTAAGCGAAACCCAGACTCACGCTGGTGTCTCGAAAGACATTTGAAAGGCTCAGCTCTCCGGTCAGGTCTACGAGGATGTTCTCCTCCCAGTAGTCGTAGTCTGCGGAGGAGGTTTCGAGGAGTCCCGCGTAGGCGGCGGGCAGTTTGACCGCCGAGAGGGTGAACTTCGGGTACCAGACGTCGTTTATGTAGGTAAAAAGGTAGTAGGGGCGATCGAGGCCGCTGGACCAGAACGCCGAGAGTCCGTAAGCCTGTTTCCCGAGGGAGTCCTGACCGGCGGTGAAGAGGCCGGGGGCGTTCCCCGCGTTGTCGAAGGCCATGTCGGGCAGCCAGAAATGGGGAGGGAGCTTTCTTAGAGGCGAATAGGGTTCGTCGCTGGCTCCGGGGGGAAGTTCCCTGGGCAAAGCCGCCTGGCCCCCCATGGGAAGCCCTTCGAGCAGCACCTTGCCCGCGTTTTCGTTCAGCGCGTCGGAGTATTTGAGAAGCGCGAGGTCGAAACCCTTCGAGGAGTAGGAGGAAAACACTATATTTGCCCCGTCCGGCGACCAGCCGCCCTCGAAAGCCCCGCCGACCAGCCGCGTGAGCCTCCTGAAATTATCCTCGTGAACAGTCATTTCGTAGAGGTCGAAAACGCCGGTCTTGTCCCAGCTGAAGAGGAGTTTTTTAGAGTCCGGGCTGAAGGAGGGGAAACCCGCCCGTGAATCCGGAGGGGTCAGCAGATAGGTTTTCCCGGTCTCCATGTTCATGAGGGCCAGCCGGTCTTTTTCTCCGGGGAGCTTGCGGGAGAAGGCGAGGAAGCTGCCGTCGGGGGAGAGGGCGGGGCCGTCGTAGCGGGCTCCGGACTCCGAAAGAAGAACCTTTTCCACCGCCTTCCCCATTTCGACGGTGAAGGTCGAGAGGTGCTGGTTCGGCCCGTCGAGAAAGACTCCCGCCAGCAGTTTCCCGCCGTTTGCGCTTGTAACGTAGCGGATGCGCTCTCCGGCGGTGAGACGCACTTCGTCCCCGCCGGGTTTTACCGAGTACAGGTCTGAATAAAGGAGCCCTCCCGCCCAGGGCTTTTGAAGCTCCTGCCGGGTGTAAAGGATCGAACCCTCCGGGCCGGAAGTTGTGGTGAAGGAGGAGTGGGGGCGAAGAGCCAGAATTCCGGTCTCGCCGGTTGCAGGGTCTAGGAGACTCAGCCGCATCGACTCCTCGGGGTTTCTCTGCGAGTAGACAATCCTGCCGTCGGGGAGGTAGCGCGGCGCTCCCGCGCCGTAAGCCGAACGGGTGAGGGGAGTCACCGGGGTCAGCCCCTCTTTTGTCAGACTTTCGACAACGGGCGAATACTCCGCGTAGAGACCCGCGACCATCTCGTCGTAGAGGCCGGGGTACTCCTTGCCGGTAACGTCCCTCACCGCCCGGTCGATGGCGTAGGGGACACGGCCGGAGTGCTGTCTGGTGAGGGAGCCGATGGTCTTCTCGCCGTGGTTTTCCCCGGCGGTATCAAGCAGCCGTTCGCCGTAGACGTAAGGCGCGGACCAGGAGGGCCACTCCGGGTAGTAGCCGATGAAGCGGTCTAGCGGCGGGACGTTGTTCTCGGCCACCGCGTTTCTAAAGATCATCCCGTAATAAGTAGAATTGCGCCTCCCCGCGCCGTCGAGGTCCGACTCGGCGTTCACCGCCGCGCCCTCGTGAAACCAGGAGGGCAAAAAGATATTTGGCGGAGCCGCTACAAGCCACGAGAGAATCCCCACGCCGGAAAGGGGCGGAATGGGTCCCTCGCCGAAGATCCTTCCCGTGACCTTCGAGTAGCCGCGTCTCGCGCTCATCGTGAAGATGTGCGCCAGTTCGTGGGAAAAGACCGACTTTAGCCAGTCGTTGTAGTCCGCTATGGGGGAGAGAAACTCCGGGTCTACCGCGTAAATGACGATCTGCTTGAAGGGCAGGACGGTCGCGTAGCCGTTGGCGAGATCGGTGTTGTCAACGAGGGTGACTTCCACCGGAGAGGAAAGGGGAAAGCCGTAAGCGGCCTCCAGAGAGTTGTAGATACCCTCCGCCGCTCCCGCGAGGTGAAAAGCCTCCGGTGCGAGGGGCTCTGGGTAATTGATGAAAAAATGGGTCGTCGAAACGGTGCGCCATTCGAGGGCGGGGTCGTAAACCGCGCAAAACCCGTTACCCGCCAGGAGAAGAGCGAAAAGCGCCGCCGCCGCAAACCTTCGTAAAGTAGCCATCCCGCCTCCCTTGACATGAACAGTGCACGCCAAAGTTTAGCACTTAGGAAAGAGACGGCGACAGGGATTAGTCAGTTGTGCAGGGCGGGCTCGGTCCGTCAATTTACAACTTGCCGGGCTTCAGCGGAAGAGGTCGGAGTGGGTTCCTGTGCGCTCGAAACATATTGAGGCGTCGCCCTCAAAAATCCGGTAGATTAAAAGCCAGTCCGGCTCGATGTGGCACTCCCGGTGCCTGATCCAGTTGCCTGATAACGAGTGGTCCCTGTATCTGGCGGGAAGTTGTTCCCCATCTATGAGTAATCCCAAGACGGTCTCCAACGCGGACACCTCCCTCCCGCGCTTTTTCATCAGTTTGACGTCGCGCCTGAACTGCCCGGTAAAAGAGGGCGTGCGGGACACGGCCTAGATTCCGAGTTTTTTGAAAAGGTCTTTCTTGTCCGCGGCTACCGTCACCTCTTCGCCGCGCTCGCTCTTTTCCAGAGTCTTGGCCGTCAGCGCATTCGGTACGCGAACCTCAAAAGGGAGCGCTTTTTCGATCGCCACGCGGGTGAGGAATACGCGGACGGCATCCGAGACAGAAAGCCCCATCGCTTCGAGAGCCTCGGCCGCCTTCTCTTTAACTTCTTCGTCCACCCTTACGTGAACCATCGTCGTAGTCGACATGCAATCTCCTCTTTGAAAGCCTGAGATACAATGTAACTCACATTGGGCGATTTGGCAAGCGGGCAGCCCGGACTTCGGGCAAAAAAATGGAGTCACTTGCTACGGCGTTTCCGCAACAGTGACCCCTAAGGAGGGGAGGAAATGGGGGTTCCGGTTATTACCGTCCGGAGCCGGTTTTTGCTTTTTTTACCCTCGCCGGAGCCAGTGCGGGCTGCGGGGAGGGGAGTGAATCCAGTATCTTTCTGATGATTTCTTTTATCTTTTCAACCATGTCGAATCCGGGGCTCGCAGTAGTTTTCTTACCCGTCGAGGCGCTCAGCCTTAAGCGCCCGGGTCAGATTCACGAAAGCCTTTCTTTCTATCTGGCGGATGCGCTCGCGGGTGACGCCGAGTTCTTCGCCTACCTCTTTTAAAGTCATCGAGGTGTGTTCGCCGATGCCGAAGCGCATCTCAAGAACCGTTCTTTCCCTCTCGTCGAGTCTTCCGAGGGCCTTTTTCAGAAGCTCCGTCCTCTCGCTCTGGTAGATATCCTTGAAGGGGTCGGGCGAATCAGGGTCGGAGAGGGTCTCTTTCACGCTGAGGTCGCCGTCCAGATCGATGGCGCTGTCCAGCGAGCAGATCGACTGCCTCACCCAGCGGAGTTTGGCCACGTAGCCCGGCTTCATGCCGCAATCCAAGGCTATTTCGTCGTCGGTGGGCTCTCTCCCGAGGGATATTTCGAGCCTTTTGTGGACGCGGAGCATCTTGTCGAGATGCTCAAGGACATGCACCGGCACGCGGATGGTCGAGGTCTGCTTGTGCAGGGCTCTCTCTATGGCCTGACGTATCCACCAGGCTCCGTAGGTGGAGAACCTGCATTCCTTTTCAGCCTTGAAGCGCTCGACGCCGCGCATGAGGCCGATATTGCCCTCTTCGATAAGGTCCAGAAAGGAAAGGCCCCTGTTAAGGTAGGCCTTGGCTATCTTCACCACGAGGCGAAGGTTGGATTTTATCATCCTCTCGCGGGCGGCCTCGTCGCCCTTCGCGATCAGATAGGACAACTCTATTTCTTCCTCGGGGGTCAGCAGAGGAGTCTTCCTCACTTCCCGGAGGTAAGCGGCTATGAGGTTTGAACCCTTCGCGCTGGCGTCTTCTCGCTCGCCCCTGTTTATCGTCGCGGATTGGGAGAACATATTTGCTCCTTCCACCCGTTGGCGATTGCCCGTTCGGGTTAATTATTACCTGACGAGTATATATTAAAAACGAATTATGACTTTGTCAACCCGCATTAGCCATTTGTGAAAATTATACTTTACTCTTTTGATAGTAGAACCGTAAGGCCACGGGAAGTGCGCTGTGGATATAGCTGGCGGTTTTTGCTATACCTTCAACATAACCATTAGATGCATGGAAGGCGTGAAATGATACATTTTCAGTCGCATTTTCAGTCGCCCCTCGAAGAGGCCGATCTCGTCATCGTCCCGCTCCCCTACGACGGCACCACTTCTTTCCTCGCCGGGACGGCGAAAGGGCCGGAGGCGATTATCGGGGCCTCGGACCAGCTTGAGGATATGGAGGAGGAGCTTTCGTGGCGTCCTCTTTACGAGCTTCGCGTCCACTCCCTTCCACCGGTCCGCCCCTCCTCGCCCTCCGAAACCCCGGAGGAGTATCTTAAAAAAATCGAGGAGGCGCTTGCGCCGGTGCCCGAAAGCGCCGTCCTGCTCGGCATCGGGGGCGAGCACTCGGTTTCCGTTCCGCTTGTCAAAAACCGTCTTCGCCCCGGCGATACCTTCATAGTCATAGACGCTCATCCCGACCTTCGGGATTACTACGGCGAGTCCGGCCACAGCCACGCCTGCGCCTCCCGCCGGGTCCACTCGGCGGGGATGAACCTCATCCAGATAGCTCTCGGGACGATCTCCCCCGAGGAGAGGGAGTTTTTGAAAAGCGCCGGGAGAATAGAGCAGTTCTGGGCCTGGGAACTGGAAAAACCGGAAAATTTCGCGCGGCTTTTAAAGCGGCTCGGCGAAGTGGAGGGCAACGTCTACCTCTCGCTGGACGCCGACGGCCTTTCCCTTTCCTACATGCCGGGAGTGGGCACGCCGATACCCGGAGGCCTCGAATGGGGGCGGCTGATGGAGGTTTTGCGCGCCGTTTTCGGGAACGCGAAGGCAAACGTGCGCGGCTTTGACCTTGTCGAGGCGATGCCGCTTGAATCAAGCGTCATCACCGAGTTTTCAGCCGCCAAAATAATCCAGAAGATGATTTCGTTCAGGTGGGGAATGAAAAAACTGCTGCGCGACGTTTAAATAATATTCTGGAGCTATTGTTGTACCGGCGGGGTTCCGATCTCCATCGAGGGGGGTTCCAGCCCTTCTTCAGACATTTTGCCCTCGTCGGAAAGCTTCTTTGAGAAGATAAGGTCGAGCCGGACCGCCAGAAACGCCTCCGGCCTGAAGTCCAGTTCTCTTTTCCAGGAAAAACCGGGGCCTACGCCTGCGTAAACCCAGTTCTTGTAAAGCTTGTGGCGAAGTTCGGCGGAAATTACGTAGGCGTTTGTCCTTACGTAGCCGTCGCCTTCACCGTTTAGTCTGGCGTTGTAAGCCAGCACGTCGATCTCGCTCATCCGCTGGAAAACCCCCAGCCCGCCGTCCCAGCGGTAGCCGGGTTCTTTCCATTTCCAGGTCGCCCCCGCCGAAGGGCGGAAAAGAAGGCCGTCTCCCCCCGGTATGTCCCAGTACAGGCGCAGTTTGTTTACGTAGCCCTCAACTGCGTACCAGTAGGCTTTTTCGTCTATGGTTATCCGGCCCGCGTTTTCGGGATGCCAACGCCGCCGAAGGTCGAAGCGCACGAAAGCGTCGGGAGGAATCTTCGTCTTGATGCCGCCCCGGATGGCCGCCCTCCACTGTGAGGTTTCCACAAAAATCCCTTCGAGCGCGGCCGCGAACCCCGAGACCTTTTCCACGGGAATCAGGTCTCCGTCAAGGGCCGTATCCTTCGACTCCACCTCCTCTTCCGCGTCGCTCTGTAAAACGAGGTTCAGCCTCTCCTGGGTGCGGGGCAAGACCAGGCGGGCGCGGACGGAGGATTCGCTCTTGACCCCGCCGTACTGGGAAAAAACGGTCCTGGTTCCCGCCTGTATGAGCGATCCGGTGTTGCCTTCGTAGGCTTCCTCGCCGCCGAGGAAGGTATCGAGCCAGAGCGCGGTTTTTTCTATGCTTTCGGAGAGAAAGACGTGGGTATAGTCGCCGACTCCCCGGACCGGGGCCAAAATTACGTCTTCCCCGGCCCTGGCGGGCGCGGGCGAGAGGAAAAGCTGCGTTTCCACGGAAAGGACGAGGAAGGCGAAGAGGAGCCATGATTTCGGCGAAGAGTCGCTGCTTTTATGAAAAATCATAGCCTTACTTTACCCCCTCGCCGCTCTTCAAACAACCCGGCTCCGCGCAAATCAAAAAAAACCGGCCACAGTAGAGTAAACCCTGAGCCTGAGGACTCCGGAGCATAATTTGACACCCTTTCTTGTGCCCTGTAACATTTGGTTTTATAATTGCAACATTCTATAACCCCCCGGTTTACTACTGGGGATTTTGCCTTCGCGTCACAGCGAGGGCGCTTCGGAGGGAACAGAAATGAAGAAGATGAACGTACTTGCGGCTCTCGTCGTAGCCACCGTAGTCAGCGCCCCCGTCTTCGCCGCCGATATGGGCATGGGAGTCTTTACCTCCCCCTATGCGGGAGCCACCATCAATTTCCAGACCATCGAGGCCGACGAAGGCGGCGACGATGTAAATCCGATGGCGATCACTCTCGTGGGCGGCGCTTTCGTTCACCAGTACGTGGCCCTTGAAGCCCGCCTCGGCTTCGGCATCGTGGACGACTCCATTGACGTTGGAGGCACCGACGTCGACATCATCAACGACATCAACTACGGCATCTACGCCCGTGGCGTCTACACCGTCGACAACTTCATGCCCTACATCCTCCTCGGTTTCACCTCCGCCGAGGTAACGGCCGACGCCGGCGCCTTCGGCGAAGACTCCGAGACCAATTCCAGCCTCTCCTTCGGCCTCGGTCTTGACTACAAGTTCATGGACAACCTCGCCGCCAACCTCGAATATGCTCAGCTCGTGAACGGCGACGACTTCGATCTTTCCGCCATCAGCCTTGGCGTCAAGTACCTCTTCTAAATAAATCAGGGGTCAAGCTAAAGGGCCGGGAGAAGTCCCGGCCCTTTCTTCGTTTTGAAACCCTCCGGTTGCCCCTTTCCCGCAGTAATGTATATTGTATGTTAAGTACTGGATTCTCAGGAGAAAAGCGGATGGAACAGGGGCAGGCGGTGAGAAAAGTTCTCTTCTACAGGGATTTTTGCAAACGGTGCGGGCTCTGCTCGGCCTTTTGCCCCCAGAAGATAATTCTTCGCGACGTCGAAGGGTATCCGTACGCAGTCGATTTTTCAAAGTGCATCGGGTGCCGGAGCTGCGAGCTTCATTGCCCCGATTTCGCCATCTGCGTAGAGGAGGAGGGCTGATGGAAGGTCCGCAGGCAGTGCTTCTCCAGGGAAACGAGGCGGTGGCCAGGGGGGCGCTCTACGCGGGCATGTCCTTCTTCGCGGGCTACCCGATAACCCCTTCCACCGAAATCGCGGAGCTTCTTTCCGGTCTTCTTCCCGAAGAGGGCGGAGTCTTCATCCAGATGGAAGACGAGATCGCCTCCCTCGGGGCCTGTCTCGGCGCTTCTCTGGCCGGGGCGAAGGCGATGACGGCTACCTCGGGGCCGGGGTTCTCCCTCATGCAGGAGCTTATAGGCTTCGGCAGCGGGGCCGAGATTCCCGTGGTGATAGTGGACGTGATGCGGCTGGGGCCCTCTACCGGCGTTCCCACCTCTCCCTCTCAGGGAGATGTGATGCAGGCCCGCTGGGGAACCCACGGCGACCACCCCATCATAGCGCTCACCGCCGATTCGGTGGCCGAGTGTTTCGAGATGACGGTGCGGGCCTTCAATTTTTCGGAACTCTACCGGGTTCCGGTGATACTCCTCATCGACGAGATAATAGGCCACCTGCGGGAGAAGGTCACCCTTCCCGCCGCCGGAGAACTCGCCGTGAAAAACCGCGCTGCGCCCGAGATGCCGCCGGAGTGGTACGAACCCTACGCCGGAGCCTCGAACGGGGTGCCGCCGATGTCCGCCCTCGGCGGAGGTTACCGCCACAACGTCACCGGCCTTCTTCACGACAAAATGGGGCTTCCAACCTCCGACCCGGAAGTTATCCGCGCCTCCACCGACAGGCTCTTCGACAAGATGCGGCGAGGCTTCGGGGATATCTGCCTCACCGAAGAGTACCTTTGCGACGACGCGGAGACCATCCTCATCTCCTACGGGTCGCCCGCGCGTTCGGCGCGGGAGGCGGTGGATGCGCTCAGGGCCGAGGGGATGAAGGCCGGTCTTCTGAAGCTGAAAACGCTCTGGCCCTTTCCGAGGGCGGCGCTTGAGCGCTTCGCCGGAAAGGCGCAGAGGATGGTGGTCTGTGAGATGAACCGGGGGCAGGTCTACCGGGAGACGCTTCGGGTGGGGCGCGGAAGGTGGGAGGTCGGAAAGGTTCTCGCCCCCTACGGCGAGCTCTTTACGCCGGAGAAAATCGCGCGGGCGGTCAGGGGAGGCGGGAAATGAACACCCTTCCGAACCGCCTCATCCTGCAAAAATACCTTCGCCACAACGTCCACTTTCCCCACATCTGGTGTCCGGGGTGCGGCAACGGCATCTTCCTCGGGGCGCTCCTTCGCGCCATCGAGAGGACTGGATATCACCGCGACCAGATAGTTCTCGTCGGCGGGATAGGGTGCATAGGCCGGGCCACCTCCTATGTGGATTTCAACACCGTCCACACCGCGCACGGGCGGGCGCTCCCCTTCGCCACGGGGATCAAGGCCGCGAACCCCGCCCTCAAGGTCATCGCGATAATGGGTGACGGCGACGCCGTGGCCATAGGGGGCAACCACCTCATCCACGCCTGCCGGAGAAACATCGACGTGACTGCCCTCGTGGTAAATAATTTCAACTACGGCATGACCGGCGGCCAGATGTCGCCCACCACCCCGGAAGGGGCGAGGACGCCTACCTCGCCGGGAGGCTCCATAGAGGAGCCCTTCCACATCGCGGACCTCGCCGCCTGCGCCGGGGCCTCCTTCAGCGCCAGGGCGACCACCTTCCACGTGCGCGAGATGGAATCCCTTATCTTCAAGGCGCTCTCCCGCGACGGCTTTTCTATGGTGGAGGTAATCTCCTCCTGCCCCGCCCATTACGGCGCCAACAACGGGGCGAAAACCCCGGTGGAGATGATGCGGTGGCAAAAGGAATACTCCGTACCGGTTGACAAGGCTGCGGCGCTGTCCCCCGAAGAGAGAAAAAAGATGATAATCACCGGGATTATCGCCGAGCGCGAGGTCCCCGGCTGGACTGAAAAATACCGGGCGACGCTCGACGGGAAGAGGGAGAAATGAGGCTTGAATTTCGCCTTGCGGGCTTTGGAGGGCAGGGCCTCGTGACCGCCGGTGTAATCCTCGCCGAAGCGGCGGTGGAGGAGTGGAACCACGTCCTTTGCTCGCAGTCCTACGGCCCTGAGACGAGGGGAGGGACGAGCCGGGTGGACGTGATACTCTCCGACAGCCCGATTCACTTTCCAAAGACGCGAAAAATAGATATCCTGCTGGCCATGACACAGAGCGCCTGCGACAACTGCTACCGCGACCTGAAGGAAGGCGGAATACTCATCCTGGATTCCGGCCTCGTAGCCACGCCGCCGCAGGGGCCCGCCTACAGGATCCCCATAACCGAGCTCTCCAGAAGCCACTTCGGAGGGCAGGCCCCGCCGAATCTGGTCGCCCTCGGCGCACTTATCTCCATCGCAAACCCTGTGGACCCTGAGAGCGTAATGGCGGGAATGGCAAAGCACCTGTCTCCGAAGGCCTACGATCAGGGACTTGTCGCCTTCGCCGTCGGACTCGAAGCCGGAAAGAACGCCGTGCCCACGCCGGTGGCCGCCCTTGCCGAGGCCGACCTTTGAACGCTCAGCCGAAGAAAAGGCCTTCGGGGAAGAAGAAGGACGGCCTCTCGCAGAAGCTCATGCGCCGCCTGCCCTATCAGGTAGTGGACCTTTTCACCGATGTAATGGAGCTTTACGACAAGAAGAGAGTGCTTACGAAGCGGGAGAAATTCGTTTTGGCGGGGTTCGGGGTGTTGCTCCTCATCGGGATGTTCTCCAACCCCTCCGAAGAGGACTACAAAAAGCACCTCAACATGAAAATTTCTCAAAAGCTCAATACGGGCGAGATAAAGGAACGCTTTTTCAACAAGGTCCTCTATAAAAAGATAATCGACGACGTTGAAAACAGCATCGACCGTACCAATCTGCTCTTTTTCAGCGTCTACAGCGCCTCAGTGTCGCTCTACAGCAAGGAAATTCCCGACTTCGACACCACTTCGATAGGTTTCATGGGAAATTTTTTCCAGACCAGCCTGAACATCTCCTCCCCCCTTGAGGAATCCCTCCGCCCGCCGAGAAAGAACGGCAAAGCCGGGCAATAACTCTGTTCCTACTTTCCGTCTCTTGTAATCCAGAATGTAGGGCGGGCTAGGCCCGCCAATCTACAGCTTGCGAGGCTTTGCCTCGCGCTCCTTGGTACTTCTTTTAGCTGTGTAGGTCGTGATTGAGCGAAGCGAAAATCCGACAAAACACTAATGTAGTTCTATAGTTGTGGGGCTCCGCCCCACTCCCCACGGCACTTTTTTTAGAAAAAAGTGCCCAAAAAATCGGCCCGGACCCGTCGCTCGCTCTACGAGCGACCACTTCGTTCCGGCTGGGCCGTACGGGTCACCCACTTCGCTTCGCTCCGTTAAGACCCCGCGCCGGCCCGACGCCTACACTCGTTGCGCCGCGTACGGGCCACGAAGAGGAGACGAAAAGAAGGCTCGTCCAAAACGGGGTAATGAAATGTTTTTGGACTCGAAGGTAATTTGTTTACAGCTATCAAAAAGCACCTCCGAACGAGCGGAGGAACAGTCTTTTTTCCTTTTATGGGGATCGCTATGCTCCACCCATCCGCGGCTTCGGGGTCAAGGAGCAAAGGGAGGGAGGCTGCGGATATAAGGCATACGTTCAAACAAATTACCTTTAAACACTCAGGAAATTTTATTGTTGTTTCATTATGAAACAATGGTATACTTCATGCAAAGTTCACCACCGTTCTCAATAGGACGGTGGAGAGTGTCTTCTCCAGCATTCACAGAGGATGTTGGAAAGTATTTTTGATAATGCTTGGAAAAGGGCCTTTACGGCCCTTTTCCTCTTTCTGGCTTCGGGAGGGCTTGACATGGATCGTTCGGCCATTTTCATTGACGGAGCTTATCTTGACAAACTTCTTTGCAATGAGTTTAGGGGGGCACGCCTAGATATGCAAGCCTTCGCTAGACACCTAGCGAACGGCACCGAAATTCTGCGTTCTTACTATTACACTGCCCACCTTACCAAGGAAATCCGCCAACCGAAGAAGAACGGGCTAGAGTGGCCTCGAGCGACAAATATTTTAATGCACTATCAAGGTTATCTCGCTACCAAGTACGTCTTGGCAAACTGGCCTTTCGCGGTACAACAGTTGGGGGCCAACCAATATTTGTGCAAAAGCGCGTAGATATTATGCTTGGTGTGGATATGGTTCAACTTGCTGCAACGAGGCAAATTACGCGAGCTGTATTACTTGCAGGTGACAGTGATTTTGTTCCTGCAATTGAGGCCGTAAAGCAGCATGGTGTACTGACTGTCCTTTGGCATGGCCCAATTAGATCTGGTCAAAAAAATACAGTACATAAAGAGCTGTGGGATGCGTGTGATGATAGGTTTGAGATAGATGGCGACATGATCTCAAAACTGTGTCGGTAATCTAAATTTGTAATGCTATGAAAACTACCAAAAAAGGCGGCTCCTTTCGGAACCGCCTTCTCTTGTTTATCGAGGAATTTTAAAAAGCGTCGCGAGAAGCCCCGGTTTCAAGGAGCCGCGCAGCGAGAGGGCGAGGCAGTAGCGGGACTACGCCGAGACCCGCGCCCGAGAAACGACGCTGCCATTCGCCGAAAGAGGAGCCGTAATCAGTCGTTGTCGAACATAGACCATATCCCGCACGGGCAGACGCCAGCGCAAAACCCGCACCCGATGCACTTTTCGGGGTCTACTTCGTAGCTGTAGCCGCCGCCGGGGAGATCGACGCGGGAGATGGCGTAGAAGTAGCAGGATTCCTCGCAGATTCCGCAGTCGCGGCAGGAGCCGCAGCTCATGCACTTGCCAGCTTCCTTGTCGCAGGTTTTCCCGTTTTTGGACCTTTCGCGCTCGTACCACTGGAATTTGAGCTTTTCGTAGGGGATTACTGTCTTGTCGTCGGTCTCGAACTCGGTCTTGGAGATCATCGAGTGGACGTAGCGTGCCGCCTTTACGCCCGCGCCTATGGCGTTTGTGATGAGGCCGGGGCGGGTCACGTCGCCCACCGCGAAGACCTTTGGATCGGTGGTCTGGCCTATCGGGTCTACCCTTACGTGGCCGCGTTCGAGGTCGATCTCTTTGGGGAGGTATTCAAGCTCCGGCGTCTCGCCGATGGAGATGATGGCGAGATCGGCGGGCAGCGAGGTGCCGTCCTTGAAGTGAATCGTCTTCGTGGCGTTGTCGTAGCGGTCGGTGAACTTGGGGTAGAGTATCTTCGCACCGCGTTCCGCCGCCATCTTCTGCTCTTTGCCGAAGGAGGCGGGTTTCTGGATGTCTACGGCGGTGACGGTCTTCGCGCCCTGGTTGAAGGCCTCGACGCAGATGTCCATGCCGACGTTGCCCGCGCCGATTACGACCACGTTCTTGCCGGTGAGATCGCGGCTGAGGCCCGAGGTTATCTCCTTCAAAAAGACTATGCCTGGGAGGACGTGCTCGTAGCCGGGGAAGGGTATCGTCCTCGGGGCGTGGCTTCCCGTGGCGAGGATTACGGCGTCGCTCTTCTTGTAAATCTCCTTGTAGAGCTTGTCGTCCACCTTTACGCCGGTTTTTATCTCTATCCCGAGGGACTTGAACCTCTCCATCTCCGCTTCGAGGACTTCGGCGGGGAGGCGCTCCTCCGGGATGCAGTAGTATATCTTGCCGCCGAGTTTCGCCTCGCGCTCGTAGAGGGTGACGGAGTAGCCGCTTAGGGAGAGCTGCCAGGCGGCGGAGAGACCGGCTGGGCCGCCGCCGATGATGGAGATGACGCCGGGCCGTTTCGGCTCCTTTTTCGGGGCGGGGCGGTTTATGGAGATTCTCCCCAGCATGGAAACGTCAACCGGGTCCTTGAGGAAGACGGTGCGCGAGCAGGCGTCCATGCAGATGTTCGGACAGACGTAGCCGCAGACGGTTCCGGGGAAGGGGGAGTATTTGAGGACAAGGTCCTGCGCTTCCTCTTCCTTGTTTTCGCGGATGAGGCGGGTGCGCTCGTGGGTGGGTATCCCCGTCGGGCAGTTGAAGGCGCACGGCGGAGAGTATTTCTCGTTTTCCCACTTCGGCACCGCGCGGCGGTTGTCGCCGGTGGTTATGTAGGGGAGGTTCGTCCTCTCGTGGATGATGTAATCGCCGAAGATGCCGCCCTGTCCTACGGCCTTCTCCCAGGTTCCGGTGCGGAACTGCGAGAGGCTCATCCCCTTTTTCCTGGCTTTCGCGTTCTCGGCGGGGGTGAGGGCGACTACCTTGCGCCACTCCTCCCTGCTGCGGGTGAGCCCCTGATAGAAGCTCATCCTGTCTATCGCCGAGAGGTAGGGCTTCATGTTTTCGGTGAGCCATTCCCAGTCGGCGTCGGTCAGTTCGGTGACGCGGGCGTCGGACTGGCTCACTCCCTCGGCAGGGCCGCGGAAGTAGATGGCGCCGCCGACCATGCCCACGCAAGAGCGGTAGCCGAGGATGTTCGAGGGGTTGCGCGGATTCACGCCGCACACCACCGAGATGCCGCCCGCCTTGAACTCCGCGAAGGAGTCGCCCACGTCGCGGAAATACCACGACTGGATAGGCTCGAAGCGGGGGTTGAACTTGGTGAGGGTGTCGCAGCGCGCGCCGCCGCCGCCCTGCACGTAGAGCTTGCCCTGCGCGCCCGCGTTGTGCGCGCCGTTGGCAACGTCTCCGAGGACGGTTATCGTCGCGCCGCAGTTTATCCAGCCCACGTCGTCGGAACCGGTGGAGTGGACGGTTATCTTCGTCCCCTCCATCCCCATTCCGCCGATGCGCTGGCCGGGAACGCCGAAAACCTCTACCTCGACGCCGCCCTCGACGGGCCAGATGCGGCCGCCGATGCCGTGCTGGCCGTCGGCCGTAATCTTAAGCGTTCTCGTCCCCTCCTTAACCGCCGTCTGGATGCGGATGTCGAGTTCCCTGGAGGTGACGCGGTGGCCTGCTTCAGTTCCTTTTATCTCTTTTGTCTGCATGGGTTTGTATGTTCTCCTCGCCGGCCCTAGCAGGCGTAGCTGATTCCGAGACGCTCCGCAATGGCCTGGTCAGCCACGGAGAGACCGTCGGACATGCCGATGGGAAGTTCGGTGGACCTGCCCATCGGAGCGAAGATCTTTTTCAGTTCCTTGTCGGCGGAGAGGAAGATATCCACCACCCTCTGGGCGACCACGTCGGGATCGAGCCTTCGGTAGAGCTTCGGATCCTGGGTGGTTATGCCGCGCGGGCACTTGCCGGTGTTGCAGATGTTGCAGCGGTTGCGCTCGTCGCCGAGGCACCCCGCCGTGGCCTGCATAACGTACTTGCCGCTGTCCACGCCGGAAGCGCCGAGCATGATCAGCGAAGCTGCGTTCGCCGCGAGATTGCCGTGCTTGCCGACGCCGCCCGCCGCGAAGATAGGCAATTCGTTCTGCGCCCCCAGCTTGACGAGGTTGAGGTAGCACTCGCGGAGGTTGGAGGCTATCGGGTGGCCCATCTTGTCGAGGGAGACGTTGTAGGCCGCGCCGGTGCCGCCGTCCTCGCCGTCGATGCCCAGCGCCGCCGCGAAGGGGTTTCTGGCGAGGTTGTTGAGCACCGCCAGCGCCGTCTTGGTGCCGGAGATCTTCGGGTAGACCGGGACCCTGAATCCCCAGGCCATCGACATCGCCGTTATCATCTTCGCCACCGCTTCCTCGATGGAGTACTTGGTCTGGTGGGTGGGCGGAGAGGAGAGTTCGACGAACTCGGGGACGCCGCGAATCTTGGCGATGTGGCCGATGACCTTCGAGGCCATGAGAAGGCCGCCGTCGCCCGGCTTCGCGCCCTGCCCATACTTGATCTCGATGGCCGCGGGGTCGCACTGCATGTGGGGTATCGCGCGGATTATCTCGTCCCACCCGAAGTAGCCCGAGGCTATCTGGAGGATGAAGTACTTGAGGAAGGGGCTCTTCAAAAGGCGCGCGGGCATGCCGCCCTCGCCGGTGCACATCACTACGGGGATTTTCTCCACCTCGTTCAGGTAGGCTATGCCCATCGCGAGCCCCTCCCACATCGTCGGGGAAAGAGCGCCGATGGACATGCCGCCGATGCGGATGGGGAATATCTCCCTCACCGGGGGAACGAAGGCCATCCCTTCGGGGATGAGGCCGTCGCCGGAGAGCTTCAGGGGAAGCTTTTCCGGGGGAAGGTTCCTGCCGAGGAGGGTGCGTACGCGAAATTCGTGGCGGGCCGCGTCGAGAGCCGGGTCGGTGAGCATCGAGATACGGGTGAACTTGAGCCTGTCGAGCACCGAGACGTCCGGGTCGTTTCTCCTGCCGCCGCGCTTGTAGGGCTCTCCGCCCCTGTTGGCGTGCCAGAAGAACTTGTTGGCCGGGTTGTAGACCGGTTCGATGGCGTCGTTGGGGCAGACCAGCCGGCAGGTAGCGCAGCCGATGCACCTCCTCTCCACGATGGTGGACTGCTTTACGACGCTTACCACCTTGCGGATCGACGCGGGAGCCGGGGTAGACCCGGCGGATTCGACGATACGGCGCTCCTCCACACCCGGCTCGATAGCCTTCACCGGGCATACGGAGGTGCAACGTCCGCAGCGCAGACACCTGTCCTGACGCCAGGTTATGACGTAGGGCAGATCGTTTAAGATAAGCTGATGATTGACGTCGAGCCGTCCAGCTGATTCCATACCTCTATCTCCTTGGCGCCCGGCCTTACCATAACGAAATCATACTTCATCGGATACACGTCCCTGTCGGAATCCCGGCCGGGAATCGCGCTGCCTATGCCGCAAGGCTCGCTCATGAAGCCGACCTTGCCCTTTACTCCGCCGACGACGCCGGGCCGGAGCTTCTTTGTGTCCTGAACCATGAAAACCGTGCCGTCCGCGTCGCAGCCTATAACGCAGTTGGGGCCGTCGATGGTGAGCATGCGAAGGCTGCGGCGCATGAGTCGAAGCGCCTCCGCGTCCTTGCGCCTGCCGGTTTCGGTTTCGGCCAGCGGGGTAATCACGTCCTTGTAGTAATGAAGAGGGTAGCCCAGAGTCCTTCTTGAGTAGTGCAGGATGTGGGCGAAGACCTCGGAGTCGGAGTTGTAGCCGACGTAGGCGGGGTTGCCCCTGCTCTCAAGGTACTGGCGAATCGGAACGAAGGCGGTGTTCTCACCGTTCGTCATCGTGAAAAACCCCTGGATGAAGAAGGGGTGGCAGGCGTAGAGGTTGATGGCGTAGTTGGTGTTCTGCCTGCCCTGCGAGAAGATCGTCTTCGCCATTATCGGGTGTTTGTCCAGCCCGAAGAACTCGCCGACCTCAAGGGGGTCGCCCACTTCCTTGAGGGTGACCACGTCCGGCCAGAAGCTGAAGACGGTAATCGGCGGGTTGACCTTGTCCCTCTCGCCTATGGCGCGAAGCTCAAGCCTCGTCGCGGTGAGAAGGGCTTCCTTCTCGGCCTGGGTCGCGCTCTCGAAACTCTCGGGGTACTCGTAGGCGTTCACCAGGTAGCGGTCGCGTTTCTGGATCTTCATGCCGGGGGTGAGCTTTATCTGGGGCTCCCAGCGGTATTTCACGCGAAAGCCCTTCTCCTGCATGTAGTCCTGAAGCGTGAGGTACCCTTGATGGGTTGTTATGGCCGAAAGAATCGGATACTCGCGTAGCGCCTCGAACTCGCCGCCGAGGGAACGCATCATAAGGCCGAGTCCCGAACCGTCGTGGCCTTCCTTCATCGTCTCCAGCGCGAGTATCGGCTCCATCGGGGAGATATACTCGGCTGAGATGATTGCGCTCAAACGACACATATTTTCTGGCTCCCTGGTTTAAGGAAATTATTCATTTTAAAAACGAAAGCTTACCACAACGCCACAGACACGGTTTTCCGGCGTTCCGGCAGGCCAGTTATTTGCAATCGCCGTGCCCGGCGAGCAAAAGATTCATAAGCTATTGTAATTACAGGGAAACAGCGTGAAAAGCGCTGAAACCGGGAAAACAGCCTGCCTAAATAACGTACACAGAGGCATTTCCCGAAGCGGCGCTTCCTGTGGAAACCTCAGTAATTATTACAATAATAATCATTGCCCAGCTTTTGGGCAATCGAAAAAACCCTTGAATTTGTTACTTTTTTGTAACTCGCTTAGTGGTCCCCGGCGCTGACGGAGACGAAAACCAGGTCGGTTTCGGCCCTCATGCCGTGCGGTTCGCCTTCGGGGGCGAAAATTATCTGCCCGGCGGCCACCTTGTGCTCGCCCTTGTCGTTCAGATAGTACCCCGTCCCCTCTTCGACTACCCAGACGTGGTCGCCCTCGTGGATGTGGGGGTGTATGTCCTGCCCTTTTTTTAGGCACCAGACGGTGACGCGGGCATGCGTGCCGGAGGAGGCGAGGTTCTTGCCCGGCCCGGTGTCGGAGAAATTCGATATATCTTTTATATTCTTGATGTCCATCTAGCTTCCCCTGAAAATTTAAGGTTGGTATGCAAAAATTGTCGTTTTTTTAGATCCTTCCGGCAAACTATTTCGGTGAATGGCGAGGAGTCCGCAGGGCGCGCGGTCGAAGGCAGTATCGTTTATACGCCGAGACCCGTGCCCGAGAAACGACGAAGCCATTAGCCGAAAGAGGAAGCCGGGTTACTTTTTGCGCGAATTCTTTTCCTCTATCCCCGAGATTCCGAACCTCCTGTGCAGCTCCGCTTCAACCTCTTCCGGCGAAATCCCCCGCGAGCCGAGGAGGACGAGGCAGTGGAAGACCAGATCGGCCATTTCGCATACCAGGGCTTTTTCGTCGCCCGATTTCGCGGCGAGAATCACCTCTACCGCCTCTTCGCCGACCTTCTGGAGTATCTTGTCCTCGCCTTTTTCCAACAGCTTGCAGACGTAGGAGTTCTCCTTCGGGTTCGCCTTGCGCTCCTCGATGATCCCGTAGATGGCGTCGATGACGTTTGGCTTCATCACTTACTGACCTCTCACCATGCGCACGCTGACTCCCCGGGCGCGGAGCTTTTCCTTCACCTCGCCCACGGTGGTCTCGCGGAAGTGGAAGATGGAGGCCGCAAGCGCCGCGTCGGCCATCCCCGCCGTCAGCGCCTTGACCATGTGCTCGGCGTTTCCGGCCCCGCCCGAGGCGATTACCGGTATCTCGACGGAGCGCGAGACCGTCGCGGTGAGGGGAATGTCGAATCCGTCCTTGGTGCCGTCGCAGTCCATGGAGGTGAGAAGTATCTCGCCCGCCCCCAGCTCCATCATCTTAACCGCCCACTTTACCGCGTCGATCCCCGTCGGGTTTCTGCCGCCGTGGGTGTAAACCTCCCAGCCGTCTTCGGGGCACTCGCCGCGCCTTTTGGCGTCTATGGCGACGACGATGCACTGCGAGCCGAACTTGAGCGAGGCCTCGCGGACGAAATCGGGCCGGTGGACGGCGGCAGTGTTTATCGAGACCTTGTCGGCCCCCGCGAGGAGGAGCTTTCTCACGTCGGCTATCTCGCGGACTCCTCCGCCCACGGTGAGCGGCATGAAGACGCACTCGGCGGTCATGCGCACAACGTCGATTATTATGTCGCGCGCGTCGCTGGAGGCGGTTATGTCGAGGAAGGTCAGTTCGTCCGCGCCCTGAGCGTCGTAAAGCTTCGCGGCTTCGACAGGGTCGCCCGCGTCGCGCAGGTTCACGAAGTTGGTTCCCTTCACCACGCGCCCCGCGTTCACGTCCAGACAGGGAATTATTCTCTTGGCGAGCATCAGGAAACTTTGCCTTTCTTCGTGAGGGCTATCGCGGCGGCGAGGTCGAGGGTTCCCTCGTAGATCGCCCTGCCGGTGATTACTCCGGTTATTCCGTCTTTCTCGTAGGGAAGGAGGTTTTCGATGTCGGTTATGTCGTTCACGCCGCCGGAGGCTATCACCTGCCCCCTTACGCTGCGGGCGAATTCGGCGGTGGCCTTTACGTTCACCCCGGTCTGCATCCCGTCGCGCTCGATGTCGGTGAAGATGAACCCCGCCGCGCCCTCGTCGCTGAGCACTTTCGCGAGGTCGATGGCGCTGGTCTTCGATACGTCCGCCCAGCCGCGCACCGCCACCATCCCGCCCCGCGCGTCTATTCCGACCAGTATCTTGCCGGGATGGAGCTTGGAGAGCGAGCCCACGAGAGCGGGGTTTTCCAGAGCAGCCGTGCCGAGGATGACGAAATCCAGCCCCTCGTCCAGCAGGCGGCTGGCGGTGGCCTCGTCACGGATTCCTCCGCCGAGGTCCAGCTCAATGTCCACGGCCTTTCGTATGGCGCGTATCGCTTCGAGGTTCTCCGGCTTGCCGGAGAAAGCCCCGTCGAGGTCTACGATGTGGAGGCGCTCCGCCCCTGCGGCAACCCACCTGCGGGCGGTGTCGGCGGGGCTGGCGGAGTAGACGGTGTTGTCCTCCATCCTCCCCTGACGAAGGCGCACGCACTGTCCGCCCTTGAGATCGATCGCGGGAATTACAATCATGTTATTGAAACCTTTGCCTTCTCCCAGAAGGCTTTCAATATGGAAAGCCCCACCTTCTGGCTCTTCTCGGGGTGAAACTGGCAGGCGAAGAGGTTCCCCCTCGCCACGCTTGAGGCGAACTCCACCCCGTGGGTGGTGGTTGTCGCGATGATCTCCCTTTCCTCAGGTACCGGGAAGTAGGAGTGGACGAAGTAGACGAAATCGCCGTCCTGAACGTCCTTCAGCACGTCAACGTCCTTGATTTTTTTCAGGCTGTTCCACCCCATGTGCGGAACCTTGAGCGGCTGGCCTTTAAGCTCCATCTCGTGGGGGAAGCGCACCACTCTCCCCTTGAAGACGCCGAAGCCGGGGGTTGTGCCGTGCTCCTCGCTCTCCTCGAAGAGAAGCTGATAGCCGACGCAGATGCCGAGAAAGGGCACGTCTTCGTAAATTTTCTGTATCACGAGGTCGAGAAGGCCGAAGTGCTCCAGCTTCGTAATGCAGTCGCGGAAGGCCCCCTGACCCGGCAGCACCACCGCCCCCGCCTCTCTAATGAGGCCGGGGTCGCGGGTGAGGACGGCGGGCGCGCCCACCGATTCCAGCGCTTTGTGGACGGAATGGAGATTCCCCGAATCGTAATCGACTATCACTACCGGTCGGCTCATAGATTTCCCTTGGTGGAAGGCACGCCGGTGCGGCGCGGGTCTTTTTCCGTCGCCTGCCGCAGCGCCCTCGCGAAAGCCTTGAAGATAGCCTCTATTATATGGTGGGCGTTTCTGCCCTCCGAGGCCTTTACGTGGAGGGTGAACTTCGAGGCGCGGACGAAAGCCTCGAAAAACTCGCGGAAAAGCTCGGTGTCCATCGTCCCGACCTTGCCGAAAGAGAGGGTGTCATCGTAGGTGAGGTGCGCCCGCCCGGAAAGGTCCACAACGACGGTCGCGAGCGCCTCGTCCATCGGCACCACTCCGTGACCGTAGCGGTTTATCCCCTCGCGAAGGCCGAGGGCGTCCGAGAAGACCGTCCCGAGAGTTATCCCCACGTCCTCCACGGTGTGGTGGAGGTCGATGTGGGTGTCGCCGAGCGCCTCGATCTTCAGGTCGAAGAGGCCGTGGGCGGAAAGCTGAGCCAGCATGTGGTCGAGAAACCCGATGCCGGTGTCGATTTCGTGCGCCCCGGTACCGTCGATGTCGAGGGAGACCTTGACCCGCGTTTCCTTGGTGGAGCGTTCCAGTTCGGCTCTTCTCATTTTTCACCTTTCATAAACTACAGCCCACAAATAATCCCGTCATTCCCGCGAATGCGGGAATCCAGAGACTTTTGTGTGCTTCGCACTTTTACGCCTGGCGGGGCTCTGCCCCGCACCCCGTGGCACTTCTTTTAGAAAGAAGTGCCCAAGAAATCGGCCCGGAAGGAGCCGCTCGCTCTTCGAGCGACCGGTCGCTACGGCGGGGGCGTGAGGGGGCACCCGTTCGCTGCGCTCACTAAGACCCCCCCGCCGCCCTTTCCGCCTCCGCTCCCTGCGTCACCTACGGGCCACGAAGGGAGACGAAAAGCCTTCGTCATTCCCGCGAATGCGGGAATCCAGCGGCTTTAATATCGTGTGGTGCGTTACGCCGCTTGCGCGGCTAACACACCCTACTTTTTTACCCGTATCTCGACGGCCTTGGCGTGGGCGTCGAGACCTTCCATATTCGCGATGTGCATCACCGTTCCCGCGATCTTTTCCAGCGCGGGCTTCGAGTAGCAGATGAGGCTGGAGCGCTTGATGAAATCCTCGACTCCCAGCGGGGAGGAGAAGCGCGCGGTTCCAGCCGTGGGAAGGACGTGGTTCGGCCCCGCCGCGTAGTCGCCCAGCGCCTCGGGCGTGTTGTGCCCGAGGAAGATAGCTCCCGCGTGGCGGATAAGCCCCAGAATCTCGAAGGGATTATCCACCGCGAGTTCAAGGTGCTCGGAAGCGAAATCGTTGGCAAGTTCACAGGCCTTCTCGATCGTATCAACAACAAAGATTGCCCCCCTTTTGTCCCAACTCTTTTGGGCTATCTCCTGCCGGTCGAGGAGCGCCAATTGTCTTTCGACTTCTTTGGATACAGCGCTGGCGAACTTCTCGCTTGTCGTTACGAGTGCAGAGGTCGCCATCTCGTCGTGCTCGGCTTGCGAGAGCAGGTCTGCAGCAATGTGCGCGGGGTCGCCGGAGCCGTCGTTGACTATGAAGATTTCGCTCGGTCCCGCGATCATGTCTATATCCACCTTGCCGAAAACCATCTGTTTGGCAACGGCGACATAGATATTGCCGGGTCCAACGATTTTATCCACGGGTTCAATAGTCTCTGTGCCGTAGGCCAGCGCGGCTATTGCCTGGGCACCGCCGACGCGGTAAACCTCGTCAACCCCACAGAGGTGCGCCGCCGCCTGCACATGGTGGTTTACGACCCCATTCGGCGTCGGGCTGACCATTACGATTCGCTTTACCCCCGCGACTTTCGCGGGAATGGCGTTCATAAGCACAGAAGAGGGGTAGCTCGCCTTGCCGCCGGGTACATAGAGGCCGACGGAATCGAGCGGTGTTACTCTCTGACCAAGAATTACTCCGTCTTCCTCGGAAACCCAGCTTTGCTGAACCTGCTTCTCGTGAAAGGACTCAATGCGTTCTTTAGCAAGATGAAGCGCCTTGCGATCTGCCTCCGGGATTTTGTTATAGCTCGCTTCAAGCTCCTCTTTGGAAGCCATCATGGGCTTATCGGAATTATCGAATTCCTTGGTGTATGAAAGCAATGCGTTGTTTCCATTGTTGCAAATTTCAATAATTATGTTTCTAACAATAGATTCAATTTGAAAGTGGTTCCTATCATCCTGCTTTCTAAGACAAGTTATATTGAAAAATAAATGGAAATCCTTATCTGTACGATGAATTACCTTTTTTCTCATTTCTTCTCCGCCAAGACTTTCTGCAAGCCCTCGACGAGGGCGATGACAGCTTCGGTTCTCGTCTTCATCGAGGCGCGGTTGACGATGAGCCTCGAAGTAGATTCCATTATCGTTTCTATCTCGCGCATCCCGTTCTGCCGCAGCGTCTCGCCGGTGGAAACCAGATCGACTATGCAGTCGGCGAGGCCGGTGAGGGGCGCAAGCTCGATGGAGCCGTAGAGTTTTATCACCTCCACCTGCACGCCCTTGGTGCGGAAGTGGGCTTCGGCGAGGTGAGGGTACTTGGTGGCGACCCGAAGGTGCGCTCCGTCGCGCGGCTGCATCTCGAAGCCGCCGACAGGGCCCGCCACGGCCAGACGGCAGTAGCCGAGGCCGAGGTCGAGCGGCTCGTAGACGTCGGGCTCCTCTTCCAGCAGCACGTCTTTGCCCACCACGCCGATGTCCGCCGCGCCGTGCTCGACGTAGGTCAATACGTCCTGCGAGCGGACGACCAGCACCCGGCACGCGGGGAGGTCGAAGACCAGCTTTCGCGAATCGTCGAGGATGTCGCGGCACTTAACCCCCGCGCCCTCGAAAAGATCGACGATATCCAGCAGCATCCTGCCCTTGGGCAGGGCCATAGTCAAGCGCGCCTGGGTCATTTCGCTTCGCTTACCCTTCTGATCTTCGCGCCGATGGCGGAAAGCTTCTCTTCTATGCGCTCGTAGCCCCTGTCGAGGTGGTAGACACGGGAGACGGTGGTCTCTCCCTCGGCGGCGAGGGCCGCGAGTACGAGGGCCGCGCTGGCGCGAAGGTCCGTCGCCATCACCTTCGCCCCGGAGAGCTTCTTCACCCCGCGTATCACCGCGCTTCCGCGCTCCAGGCGGATATCCGCCCCCATGCGCTGCAGCTCCGGAACGTGCATGTAGCGGTTCTCGAAGATGCGCTCTGAGATAACGCTCATCCCGTCGCCCAGGGCCATGAGCGCCATGAACTGCGCCTGCATGTCGGTGGGAAAGCCGGGGAAGGGGCTCGTCACCACGTCCACGGATTTTATCCTGCGGCTGCCCACCACCGAAACCGCGCCGCCGGGGAGGGGGGTTATCCTCACGCCGGTCTCGGTGAGCTTGTCGGCCAGCGCGTCGAGGTGCTCCAGCCTGCCGCCGGTGATGGTAACGTCGCCGCCGGTAATCGCCGAGGCTATCATGAAGGTGCCCATCTCTATTCGGTCGCCCACCGGGTCGTAGGAGAAGGGACTCAGCTCGTCAACGCCCTCGACCGTCATCAGCGAGGCGCCGATGCCCTCTATCTTAGCCCCCATCGAGACGAGGCAGTGGGCGAGGTCGGAAACCTCCGGCTCGCGGGCGCAGTTTTCGAGCACCGTCGTCCCCTTCGCGAGGACCGCCGCCATGAGGAGGTTTTCCGTGCCCGTCACCGTCACCATGTCGAAGACGATGTGGCCGCCGCGAAGGCGGCTTGCAGAGACCTTTACGTAGCCGTGCTCAAGCTCCACCTTCGCGCCGAGCTTTTCCAGCCCCTTCAGGTGCTGGTCTATCGGCCTCGCGCCGATGGCGCAGCCGCCCGGCAGCGAAACCCTCGCCTCGCCGTAGCGTCCCACGAGCGGCCCGAGGACGAGCACCGAGGCGCGCATCGTCTTCACCAGTTCGTAGGGAGCGTCGAGGTTTGTTATGTTCTTGGTGTCGATGGAGAGCCCCGCCCCCTCGGCCGACACGACCGCGCCCTGATGGGAAAGAAGCCGCCCGAGGGTGCGCACGTCGGCGAGTTTGGGGGAGCGCCTTAGCGTACTCGTCCCTTTGGCGAGGAGGCTCGCCGTCATGAGGGGCAGCACCGCGTTTTTGGCGGGGCTCACCCCTATCGAACCCTTGAGGGGGAAACCCCCTTCGATAACTATTGAATCCAGCGCAAATCCTCCGGAAGGAAGCAAACTTTAAAAAAACTATAATATAACGAAATCGGCCGCCCAAAGAAGAGGGGAAGGAGGATTGCGGAGAAAAAAAGCGAAAGGCGCTACTCTTCCCGGCCGGTTTCCGCTTCGTCCGGTGTAAAGAGCCTCTGGGAGCCGAGCACAAAGAGGAGGAGAGTCCCTCCCCAGGTCAAGGCGAAGTTGACCATCATCGGGGGCTTGGGAACCAGTTCCATCGGGACCGTAGTAAGAGCCAGAAATCCGGCGAGGCTTGCGGCGGTCAGCCACCATTTTTCCCGCTTTTGCCACACGGGGCTGAAAAGGAGCAAAACAAGCGGCAGCACAAGGACGAAGTAGTGGAGCCAGGCCAGCTTCGCGCAGAGGAGATAGGCCGCGAGGCCGAGCGACGCCACCTGCAAATCGGCTAAAAACGACGCCTTTCCGTCCCTGTCCGTTTCCCTCGCCAGAAGCCCCAGCCGGTAGATCCGGTAGCCCGTTAAGAGGAGTCCGGCCGCCAGCGCGGGCAGGGCGAAATCCTTGCCCGTCAGGTAATTGAGCATGCTTGAGAAAGACAGGTTGTAGCTGGTGAAAGGCGTATTTAAGTAGGAAAAATCCTTAATCATCGAGAGCCAGTCGAGCCAAACTCCGGGGTAGCCGAAATAGAGAGCCCCTATCGCCAGCCCTGCCGCGATTCCCGCCAGGCTTCCGGCAACCTCGATCTTAAGTTCGCCCCACTGTCGGCGGACTATTCGCGAAAAAATCAGAAAGGCGGGGACAAGGGCCAGGGAAGGTTTTATCAGGACCCCGAACCAGAGGATGAAACCCGCGAGAAAACTCCATCGCTTGCCGCCCAGCGACAGCGAGAAGAGCGCCAGAGCGAAGAATCCCAACTGGAAGCGGCTGAAATTGTTGTTTAAGTAATCACTGAAAAACGGATTGAAGACAAGCAGAACAAAAATCAGCAGCGTGAGGGAATAAGCGGCGTCGAAGCCGAACAGACGCAGGAGCAGCAGCATCCCCCCGACGAAAAACACAGTCGAGAACAGGCCGAAGCGGCCCTGGTCAAGAGAATAATTCCCTAAGGTTATTGGCGCTATGACGGCGTAGATCAGGGGAGTCTGTACGTTTCTGAGCTGCGACCTGGTACGCAGGGAAAAGACCGCATCCGAATCGACCCCGTATGCCGGGTCCTTGTAAAAGGAATTGATTTTCCGCTCGCCTGTTTCCGAATAAAAATCCCCGCCGCCGAGTTTGTCCACGTACTGAACACCCGCCCAGTAACCGGTGTAGTCCGTCCCTCCGGAGGTAGTACGGCCCGGGCGGATCCTGTCCGATACGAGCAGGCTGGCCGCGATAAGCAGGAGTATCGTCATGAGGGGAAGTTTTTTCAAGGCGCCGCTCCGGAATTACCCGCCCGCAGGCAGAAAATCTTCTCTCACAGGGGAGAAGACCTCTATGGCGACGGAATCTTTCAGTATCTTCGCGCCGTGCTCCACGTTTCCTGGAATGCACCAGCTGTCGCCGGGATTCACCTCGAAGGTTTCGCCACCGATGTCGAGGAGAAGCGCCCCGGAGACCAGATAACCGATCTGCTCGTGAGGGTGGGCGTGGGCTGGCAGAATTTCGCCGCCCGTGAGAAGGAATTCGGCCAGAAGGGTCTTTTCGCCGTAGGTCAGGGTCTTCAGCGAAACCCCCTTCATCGCCCCCCGGTATCCGGTTTCGTCTCTTTTATAGAACATTTGATTTCTCCGTCGCCATAATTTTGTCTTCGCACCTTTTTAACGGTCGCGGGCGGCTATGGCAACTTTAAAGTTGCCGGAAAGAGGCTGCGGAAAATACAATCACAGCCATGCCAGCCAAACCGCCCTCTAAAAACTACACCTGCAACGATTACCGGGAGGAGATGCGCCTCCTGGGTCTGAAAAAGCGTCTTTCGACCGGGAATCTGCCGGAGAGCGAGAAGGCTTCTCTTGTCGAGGAGATAGCCAGGCTCGAAGAGAAGATGGGGATGGGGTAGAAGGGATATTTCTTAAATGGTATCGGCTGCCAAAATTTTGTGAAAATCCGTTTGTTGTTTGCGGGCTGCCCGCCCGCACCGGGCCCCATTTCTTTTGAGCGACCAAAAGAAATGGGGGAAAGAAAAGGCGCGCCCCCTTTGCGCCAAAGCGCTCGTTCGTCGCTCGGCGAGCGCGCAAATCGCCACGGGCTCATGGCGCGCTCGGAACATCCTCGCTCTCTCACTCGCTGGCGCCGGAGGGCGTGGGGAGACGAAAAGAAGGCTCGCACACGAGAAGGACTGTTATTATCTCGTGTGCTCGAAGGTAGTTTGTTTACAACTACTCATTCAAATCATACGTGTAAAAAACCTACCTTCGAGTCCAAAAACATTTCATAATTTCGTTTTTGGACGAGCCATCCTTTCGTCCTCCCCCGTGGCCCGTAGGTGACGCAGGGAGCGGAGGCGGAAAGGGCGGCGGGGGGGTCTTAGCGAGCATAGCGAGCGGGTGCCCCCTCACGCCCCCGTCGCAGCGACCGGTCGCTCGAAGAGCGAGCGGAACCTTTCGGGCCGAGTTTTGTCCCACTTTTTCGACAAAAAGTGGGGCGCGGGTGCGGGGCGCGCCAAGCCCCGCTAGCTGTAAAACCTGCGAAGCACCCAAAAGTCACTGGTCTCCCGCCTTTTACGGAAATGACGAACGGTCAAAACCTGAGGAAACATGAATAACCGACGCTGTGAAATCTTTGGCGAAGGCCCTGCTCTTGTCCTCATTCCCGCGCTGGCCTGCGACGGGAGGATGTGGGAGCCGGTCATGGAGCGCCTTGCGGCTCCTTTCAGGATCTTCATTCCGCGGCCGTGGGAATGCGAATCCATAGGGGAGGCTGCAAAATCCATCGGCGACTGTCTCGCAGCGGAGGGCATTGCCGAAGTGTTCGTAGCGGGGCTTTCGATGGGCGGCTACGTGGCCTTCGAGTTTCTCCGGCGGTTTCCCGGCCTCGTGAAGGCCGCCGCGCTGCTGGATACCACCGCTTTCCCCGACACCCCCGAGCGCAGGCTAAAGCGCGACCAGACTATAGCCCTTATCGACGCGGGGAAGTTCGAGCAGGTGCTTTCGCCCTTCGCCGATTCGGTGATCTGGGCTGGCGGCGAGCGGGCGAAGGGGGCGCGGGAACTCCTTATCTCGATGGCCCGTGAGATCGGGCCGGAGGGCTACCGTCGCTCGGTCGCGGCGATCCGCGACAGGGGCGACTTCGTTGATGTTCTGACCGAAGCGGAGATCCCCCTTCTCTTCCTCGCGGGCGCCTACGACTCGCTGACCCCTCCCGCGCTGGCCGAAGAGATGGCCCGAAAGTCAAAGCGCGGGCAGTTCGCCGTGATACCCGGCAGCGGCCACCTGAGCGCCCTCGAAAACCCCGCCGCCGTGGCCGCCGCCCTTGAAGATTTCTTTACCAGGGATGCTGTTTAACTCTCCTGATCCTCAACTTTCAGCCACTTCATCTTCTCCGCCAGCTCCGCCGGGTAATCCGCCCAGCGCAGGAGTTCCCGGGCCGCGCCCTGCATCCTCGCCAGGTTCATCGGGTCGGTCTCGACCAGCATCTTCTGCGTTATCTCGCCCGCGCGGGACTTCATGAGGGAGCACAGGGCGTCCACCGCCGCGTTCCCCTCCCTGCCGACTCCCGCCTTCAGCAGCAATTTGTCGAGTTTCGCGGACTCAACGGTGTCCATCGGCCCCTCCCTTCGTCTTGATTATCTCTCTCACTTCGAGGGTGTCGGCCAGCTCTTCAAGCACCCTGCCGAGGTCTATCTTTCCCGCTAGCGTCTCTTCGGAGGGGTTCGCCGGAAGACCGCCGAACCCGCCGCCGAGGAGGTTTATGAACTCCATCAGCCTCTGGGAGCGAAGCTCCTTTGCCTGCGTCGCCGTCTGGGAGACGGCGCGGACCCGCGCCGGGGCCTTGGGGAGGGCGGTGTCGCCGTACTCCATCAGCCAGCGGTAGATGCGCTCGATCATCGGCTCGATAACCTCGTCGTCGATGCGCCGGATTATCGAGCGGTACCCTTCGAGCGCGGCGGACTGGGCTATGGAAAGGCCGGTGGCGGTCTGCGAGCCGAGGGCGTCGGCGCTGTCGAGCCCAATAGCCACGCCGCTGGTCTCGTCGGCGAAGGCGGTAAAGAGGTTTATCATCTCGATGAGGACGGGGCTCACGTCCGGGACGGGGACGGGCCGCACCGCCGGACCCGCCGCGCCGGGGCGAAGAACCCACTTCTTGCCGGGGTAGACCGTCGAAAGGTCCTGGCCGGGCACGAGCGCCTCGGCGTCTATCTCGAACATGCAGTTGCCCGCGAGCGCCTTGTTGTCAACGAGAAGGCGCGTCGCGCCGTTTATCATTTTCTGCGAGTCGCGGATGTTTTCCGCCACGCCTACCCCCCAGAACTGGTGGGGAACCGGCTCCCAGCGAAAGCGAAGGTAGGGCCTCATCGCGGGGACCCACGGGTTTGGCGAGCACTTGAGGACGCGGCCGTTCGAGGCGATAACGAGCGCCTCCACGTCCTCGCCCGCGCCCTCCGGGAGTTCTATCCCCGCCTTTTTCAGCAGACTCGCGGGGACGACGCCCCAGTATTCGAGGACGCGGAGCTTTTTAGAGTCGGCTCCGAAGCTTCCGCCCACGGCGCTACGGAGCGAAGATTCCCAGCGCTCCTCGGAGGAGGTGTCACCCTCTTTAACCAGAGCCTCCACGGCGGCAAAGTCCCAACCGGCGCGTCCGACCATCGCCCGGAGCTGGTGGGGATAGAGGCGGTGAAGCTCGATTACCCCCTCGCCCTCCTCCACGTTTCCCGAGTCGGGGTCGGGGTAGAAGTTCCAGAGGGGGACGTTTCTGACGGCGGGGTAGGGGCGCTTTTCGGCGCTCGCCGTCCAGAGCTTCGTCGCGGAATCGATCTCGAAGACGGTCTCGGCGCGCTCGGCCAGCACCGGGACGCGCAGTATCCCCGTCCCGGACCACGCGCCCTCCCACGCCATATCCACGAGGTGGTCCGCCGCCCGGGCGAAGGAGAGGATGCGCTCTATCTCGGCCTTGAGCTCCGAAAGCGCCCTTTCGTCGCCCGCCTCGCCGCGCAGGTCGAAGCGTAGCTGCCGGAGGGCCGGTTCGAGGTGGCGCGAGGCGGTCCTGACCTTGTGGCGGGTGAGGCGGACGAAGAGCTTCGAGCCGGTCGCCTCCCTTCCGCGCCACTGGCCCTGCACCGAAGGGGAGTATTCACCGATGGTGTTGTAGTAGGCCTCCTCCCAGCGCTCCTCGAAGGGCTTTCTCCCCTCTTTGTAGCGCTCGAACCGTTCAAGGACGTAACCCGCGAGTTCAGAAGTGTCTTTCTTCATCAGAATCCAAGCTCCCTGTCAAAAGGTCTGTGCGCCCGCCCCCTTTCGAGGTTCAAGGGGGGAAGCGCCTGCGAGGCGAAGGTCATCATCAGGGCGTCGCCCCTGTCGGGGGAGGAGAGGCCGCGCTTTTTGCGCTCCTGCTTCGATTCCACCCGTATTCTTCCCTGCGAGGTGACGCCGTACTTGATAGAAGAAAGCTGCGAAACCAGTTCGCCGTCCGGCGGCAGCGAGGCTGAGCCGCTCTCCAGCCACTCGCGGACGCGCCACCAAAGCTCGCTGCGAAGGTCGTCGAAGCGGGCCGAGTCCCCCGCGCGGTTCCCCGCGCTGACGGGGTAGACGGCGAACCCAAGCTCCCGCAGCCTGTCCGCCACTCCCGCGCCGAGCCCAACCACGTCCACGAAGATGAGGGCCGGGCGCTCCGCCCTGGCGAAACAGGCGACCTTCCCCGCAACCGCCATCGTGTCGAGCCCGCGGTAGGCGTCTATCTGCCCCACAAGTCCACCCCGGCGGCGCAGGATCACCGTCTCGTCGTCGCCGAAACGCGCCACGTCCACCCCGAAGACGGTAAGATCGCCCGTAGCGGGCTCAATCTCCCGCTCAAGGGCGGGCTCGATGAGGGAAAGAGAGATGAGGGTGTCGGGCTCCGCCTTCGGGAACTCCCCGAGGACGCGCACCCGGTAGACGTCGGAATCCTCCCCGTAGCGCCCGGCCATTCTCGTACCGTAGGAGGGATCGACGAGCGGCGAGGCGAAAGAGGGGAAATGAAAGGTGGAGAAGTGGCTTCGCTCCTCGTGGAAGGCGCGGTAAAAGGCCCCTTCGAGGCGGGTGGGGTTTCCCGCCATCACAACCAGAGCGCCGGGGGTCGAAAGGGCTCCCTCCGCCACCTCGAAGACCTCCTCCGGGATGCCCGAAGCCTCGTCGATGAGGAAGGCGAGGTTTTTGCCGTGAAAGCCCTGAAGGGCTTCCGGGCTCTCGCGCCGCGCCGTCCGCGCGACGGCGAACCAGCTCTCCGGCGAAAAGCGGTGGCGGGCGGAGCCTTTTGCAAGCGAAATCATGCTCTTGAACGGCTCCTTCATCTTCCGATGCCAGCGCGAAACCTCCCCCCAGAGGATATCTTCAAGCTGATGGCCGGTAGGCGCGGTGCAGGGGATGACAGCGCCGGGCTTCACCGAGAGCCACCAGAGAAGCACCCACGAAAGGAGCGCCGACTTGCCCACGCCGTGACCCGAGCGTATCGCTATCCGCCGCTCGCCCCTCTCAAGGGCAAGAAGAACCTCCCGCTGCTGCTCCGTCGGCTTCGCCGAAAGCACGCGCCCGGCGAACTCCAGAGGGCTCTGGACCTTCGTCAGCGCCCTGCCGAGGAGTTCTTCGTAATCCTTACTCACCGGGGCCATCCTCTTCCCCGGCTACTGCCCGAAGGGCGCGGACAAGAAGCTCCGGCGAATCACCCTGCGGGGAATCCTTCTGGAAGAGGGCGAAGAAGGTCTTGAAGAACTCCTTCATGTTTTCCTCCGCCCAGCCGTGGAGCGCCTCGCGCCCGCCCAGCTTCTCGTAAACCCACCAGAAATCCTCGCGCACCCGCTCCTTTGACCCGGCTTCCCGGTCGGTCGAAGGGGCGCTTTCCGAGTCGTTTTGCTTCGCCAATTTGGTCGGTCTCCAGCAGTGGATAAAGGTCGTTAAAACGTTGTGAGAAGCCTCGGTTTCAAGGAGCCGCGCAGGGAAAGGACGAGACAGTAGCAGCGCTACGGCGAGTCCTTGAGCGAGCACGCGACACTGAAAACGAGGCTCGCAACAGTTTTAAAGAGGAACCGCCTCCCGGCGCCCGTCCGCCCTCATCATGTCGGCATTTGAGCCTGTCTTTGAGAAAGAGTGGCGCGAGGGACCGCGGGGAGGCGGTTTGCAGCCGGTTTTTGCAACCGGCCACGAGACCAAGTCTCCTCTTCCGGCGGGTTCACCCCGCCTAAAAAGCGCAAATTTTTATGCAGTGATTACAGGGGGTTGGGATTTTTCGGGGTCAGAGGAGGGAAGGGCGGGAGAGCTGGCGGGCAAACCGGAGGCAAAAAAAGGCCGGGATAGCTCCCGGCCTTTTAAATAGCCGTAAAAGGCGAAGGCCCGCTACGGCCTTTCAAAACCCTTAGAAATAGTATCTGACGCCGAGGTTGAGGGAGGTAAGGTCGTAATCGTCGCCGTTTACAATGCTGATCCACTCGATGTTGGCGGCCATGTTCGGCTGGAACTTGTAGTCGGCGCCGAGGCCGATGGAAAGGCCGGAATCGGTCTCGGAATCGCTGCCGCCGTCCCAGTCCACGGAGACCTTCGCGGTGGAGAGGCCGAGCAGGAAGTAGGGCATGAACTTGTCCGCGAAGAAGACGCCGCGGGCGTATACGCCGAGGTTGTAGTCGTTGATGACATCCACGCCCTGGACGGAATCGTCGATGATGCCGAGGCCGAGGCGGCCTTCGAGGGCTATGTTGCGGTGGACGAAACCGCCCAGAATTGCCGTGATACCGATCGGGTCGGCGTCGCTGCCGCCGCCGTCGGGCTCTATTTCCTGGAAGTTCAGGGTGCCGCCGAAGTAGGGGGTGGCGAAACCGTCGGCCGCGAAGACCGGGGCGCAGACGAGGGCGGCGAGGACGAGCGCCGCAAGAACCTTCAACTTCTTCATTAGGATTTCCTCCAAATGCCTTCGCGATCCATGCGTGAAGGCGATAGCACCGGGATATTTCCGGAGTGTTTAAAAGGTTCCCAATTATAAGGTTAAATTTTCCGGAGTACAAGTTTGCGCAGGGCGCTATTGAGCGAAGCGAAATCCGGCAAAACATCCGCCGTCATTCCCGCGAGGGCGGAATCCAGTAGCAGTTATGTAGGTCGCTTTGAGCATAGCGAAAGGCGACAAAACCATTTCGTGAAAACCATTTTACAGTTGCGGGGCTTTGCCCCGCGCCCTTGGTACTTCTTTTATAAAGAAGTACCCAAGAAATCGGCCCGGGAGGAGCCGCTCGCTCTGCGAGCGACCGGTCGCTACGGCGGGGGCGTGAGGGGGCACCCGCTCGCAAAAGCTCGCTAAGACCCCCCCCGCCGCCCTTTCCGCCTCCGCTCCCTGCGTCACCTACGGGCCACGAGGAGGACGAAAGGATGGCTCGTCCAAAAACGAAATACCTTTGAGCTTTTGGACTCGGAGGTAAATTTTTATTGTATGCATGGCTGTAAAAAGAATACCTTCGAGCACAGGAGCAAAAATTACCCTGCTCATGTGCGAGCCTTCTTTTCGTACCCAACGCTCTCCACAGTAGGCGGTCGAACAAGGTTTTGTAATTGTTGGGTATCGCTTCGCTCACCCAGCCTGAGGACTGAAAATTGTTATTCATAAATTTTGTGGCAATAACCACTGAGAAAATTATAAATTTTATGTTATGGGGTTTCTCTGGTGTTTTAATTTTAATAATCCCGTCTCTACGCGACCAATTACTTAAAGTTTTAAAATTTTTTAGAAATTTACTATTTTGCAAGGATTTCATACAGCCTTGCGCTACCAATAAAATTGTAGTCAGAAGAGCAAATACTACTGATTTTAATAATGTCCATAAAATAGCTGAACACTATTTGGGCAAAGGGCATGCATTTTCAGTAGAAACGATGAATAATATTCACAGAAAAAATAAGGATGTTTGCTATGTTGCTGAATGCTTAGTAGCCGGTAGCAATGAATGCATTTCTTGCGGCTATTTCAGTCTATTGCCTCTTACGCAACCTGTTGTTGATTTATTAAAAAGTGGTGCCATACAAGACTACCAGATAAAAGAGTCCGCAATAATCTCTTTTGATGATCCTTTGCTTAATGAACTATTTATCATGGATCTAATGACATATACAAATAAATGCAGAAGCAAGTGTTGCGCCCATGCCGGGGCGAGCTTAATCCGTAAAATAAAATCAAAAATTGCAACAATAAAAAAAGATAATAGCAACGTAAAAAAAGTATTTACAATTATAGCCACAGACAGTGGTCGCAATATTGTATCAAGGAATGGATTTAAAAAATCAGATAGCTATTCCTCCCCTCTTAACTGGGAACTATGGGAGCGAGATATTTAATTGCTAGTAACGTAGTTACGGGTGCGTTACGGCTTGCGCCTAACACACCCTACATTTCCAAATCAAAAAAAAGGCCGCCCGGTTGGGCGGCCTTTCGCATTTTTTAATTTTCCTACGGCACAGGATTTTGCTGCCGGGCGAGGAGTCCCGCAGCGAGCGCGACGCTGACAGTAGCGGGACTACGGCGAGGAGCGCGAGCGAGTAGCGACGAAGCCCCGCGGCAAAAGCCGAAGCCGTCTGAAAACCTAATCCTCTTCGACCGGTTCGAGTATCCCCTTCTCTTCGAGATAGAGTATATGCTCGTCTAGTACTTCTTCGATGGCGGTGGGCTCTGCGCCGGTGAGCCGGGTGATGAAGGTGACGAGGCGGTCTTCGATATCTTCGTACTCTTCGATGTTGGCGTCGGCGGGGGGAAGGATGTCGCTGTGTTTCTGGCGAAGGACGAGAAGCTCTTCCATGAACTCTTCGCCTTCTTTGTCGTCGGGTATCTCGTAAAAGCCGAGGGCGGCGTTGAAGAGAAATTCGGCTTCGAGGATGTCCTCGACCGTCTCTATCTTCTGCCCGGTGCGCGAGGCGACTTCTTTCGCGGCTTCCTCTATGTCGTAATGGACTTCCTGCTCTTCGGTCATCTATAGCCCTTTCTCACATCCCGAAATGTTTTTTGAATACGGTCATCGCGGCGTAGGCGCCGTGTATCTGGCCCCTGTTGCCCTGGTTCACCACCATCCCCGCGACGGCTATCTGCGGGTTCTTTTCAGGGGCGAAGCCGATGAACCATTCGTATTTGCCCGGCGGGTCGTCGCCGGTAAGGCTGCCGGTTTTACCCGAAACGGCCACGTTTTCAAAGAGTTTTTTCGCGTGGCGTTTGAAAATCTTGCTCGACGTGCCTTCCGTGACGGTGTTGCGCATTATCCCGGTAAGCTCTTCGGCGATTTTGGGTTCGCAGGCGGTGAGCAGGGTTTCGGAGGTTCCTTCGTAGATTACCTTGCCGGTGGCGTCCGTTACCGATTCTATCATCCAGGGGCGCATCATCACGCCGTTGTTGGAGATGGCGGCGGCGATGAGGGCGGCGTGGACGGGGCTTATCTTGGTGCCGATGAAACCCGCCGTGGTCTGGGCGAGATCGAAGGTCTCGACGGGGACGACGGAGGAGGAGGGCTGGAGCGGAAAGTCGAAGGGTATCTCGCGGTTGAAGCCGAAATCCGTGGTGGTCTGCTGCATCTTCTCGGGGCCGATGCAGTAGACGCCTAGCTTGCCGAAAACGATGTTGTTGGATTTGCCCAGGGCCTGCCCCAGCGTCGTTACGTTGCGCTCGCGCTTTCTGTTTTCGGGCAGTATCTTGCGCTTGGTCAGCACATAGGGGCTGCCTTCGTAGGTGAAGACGGTGTCGGCGCAGACCTTGCCGGTTTCGAGGGCGGCGGCGGCGGTGACCACCTTTATAAGGCTGGCGGCGGGGTAGGTGGCGCGCTGGGCGAGACCGGTTATCGTTTTGTCGCGCTGTGAATGCTCGGCGAAGGCCAGAACCCTGCCGGTGGCGGGCTCTATGGCGACTATCGCGCCGTAGGGGACCTTGTGTTTGGCGAGCACGGCTTCGGCCTCGGCCTGAAGCTCCGGGTCGAGGGTGAAGGTGTACTTGTTGCCGTTGACTATCTGGATGTATTTTCCGCCGGGGCCCAGGATGGGCTCGGGGACGCTCATGTCGGGGGTGAACCGCTCGACCTTTTCCTCCTCCGCCGAGGAGGCGAGGCCAAGGGAGGAGAAGGCGCCGCCGCCCGTGGCCATGCCGGGGCGAAGGGCGATTATGGCGAGCGCGACGGCGAAGAGCACAGAGGAGGAGAAGACGAGAATCTTCCTCTTCCGGGGCATCGGTTTTTTATGTTCGGATTCTACCTTGAGGCTGCTGAAAAAATTATGCATCGCTCACAATCTGCTGCTCTAGTGCAAAAGGTCTCGCCCGCCTTTATCCTCGCGCCCGGCCCGCCTCGAAAGCTCCCTGTGGAGGAGATGAACCTCCATCTTCAGGAAGATTTTTTTGGCTCCGAGAGCGAAGAGGAGCGACAAGAGAACCACTACGGGAGCGAAAAACGCCCCGTACATAAGGCCGGGGTTAAGGGCCGCAGTGAGGACGAGGCACAACAAAAGCCCCGCCAGGAAAAAGCCCACGACCCCCCGTTTGCCGAGCCCGAAAGAACCCGCGCCTCCACGCCGCCGGAAAGGATTGAATCGCCTCGGCTTTTTGAATTCTATAACAGTATCGCCTTCAGCCATCTTCAAAACTTTCAGGACAACATTTCATTTAGAAAATACTACCACATTCCTATGGGACAAAGGAAGAAGCAGAGGGAAAAGAAAAGGCCGGTTTTGGCCGGCCTTCACTGCTGCTGTCTAAGTTTTAATTTTACGCCTTCTTCGGCGCCAGCGTCCGGAGGACTCCGGCGATGAGCTCGAAGACGCTGTTGGAGCGAAGCGGCGTGAGGGCGAGCACCTCCGAGAGGGCGAAGAGCCCTCCGAGAAGGATGTTCATGTTTTCCGGTGTCGCGAGGTCTGCCATGCTTTTCCTTTCGTACGGGTTCAGTAGGTCCAGAGGCGCGGGGAGGGTAGCGCGCCGGAGACGTCTACGTGGACGAAGTTTTTGCCGATGCCGATTCTTTTTGCTCCCGCCAGAAACCCCGCCCGCGCGGCGCTAAAGAGCTTTTCGCCCCCTTCGGCGCTTACGTCGGCCGCCTCGCCGCAAAGATGCGCGCTCGAATCCTTCCCCCCGACGGCCTGATTGTGCGCTTCGCACCGAAGGCCGGAATTTATCCTCACCGGCGCGCCGAGGGTCTTTCTCATCTCTTCGAGGAGGTCGACAAGTTCCTTTTTAGGCTCGCAAAGTCCGCAGCCGCAGGGGCAGGCGAACTCCTCGCGGGAAAAGTGCGCGGAAAGATTACCCATTGGAGACTCCTTTCCAGAGCGCCCAGGCGAGGGCCGTCAGCGGGGTGGCCACTCCCGCCCCGACGGCGAAGGCCCGCCCGAGGGCGCGAAAGCCGCTCTCCTTGGCGTTGGCGGTGATGAGGGCCTTTACGTCGGCCTTTATCTCCGCGGCGTCGGAGGCGAGGTTTTGAATTTTTTCTTCCAGGCCGGAGTGGAGGACGCAGTTTTCGATAGAGCAGACCTCCGGCGCTTTCTTCTTAGCCATCCTTTTTGCTCCACTCGATGATCATCGCGGGAAGGTCGTTTCCGAACGTACGGACTCCGTTCGCGTAGTCGTAAAAAGGATTGGTGCGGACGGAGGTCACCGCGCCGCCGAGGGTGGAGAGCGCGCCGTCGGCCAGCATCGAGTCGGCCTTCATCTCCGCGTCGCCCCTTCCGCCTTCCCGGCCGAGAATCTCGCCGATCCTTGCGCCTACGAGTCCGGCGCGGGAACTGCCGCTGGTCCTCGACGAAGCCCTGCGGGCCTTGACGAGGGCATCGGCGGAATCGAGAGCGGCGCGCTCCATCCTGTCTCCCGCCAGAACCTCCCGGAGGAAGCCGCCGGGGGCGAGATTCTTCAGGAGCGGCGGCTTAATCGAAGAGAGGAGCCCGCCGATGTAGGTCGCCCGCTTCTCGTAAGCCTTTTTGGTTTTTCTTGCGTCGTTGTTGTCGCGCACTTCGCCGAGCCCCGACAGAAGATCGGTTCCGAAGGTGAGGTTTGCCGCATAGCCGTCTGTCATTTTTCCTCCTATACTCCGCCCATGAAGGCCGAAAAATCGTCGCGGACGCCTGTGCCCGCCGCGCCCTGTTTCAGATCGTGGCGTATTCGCGACAGTTTCGCGGCGGTGTCAACGGCTGTGAGGGACGAGCCGAGAAACCCCCGGTTGTAAAGCCGCGCCCCCGCCGTCGCCGCCGCCGCGCCGCTGAGGCCCGAGGCCCGGAGCCGCGCCTCGGCCAGTTCGCGGGAGCGCCGGAGGGAGAGGTTCTGCCGCGAGGGCGAGAGGCGAAGGAGCGCCGCCAGTTCCTCCTCTGCCGGGTTTTCAAAACTCACCAGCGCTTCGCCGCGGGTTAAGCCGGAGATCTTGTCCAGCCCCTTTTCCGCGCGTGACTGGACTCTCAATACCGCCGCCTGCGTGGAGCCTGCGGGATCCGACCAGAAACTCATCGCTAAATCCTCCTCACTGTTCCCGCCTTCGTTATCTCGCAAAGGAGGGCGGTTAGTTCGTTGACTTTTTCCCGTACCTCCGCCGGGGAGGCGTTTTCGGGCAGTTGCGCGACGGAACCGAACCTTTTGAGCTTCCCGTGAAGGTTTTTAAGTTCGTCGCGGGCCGCCGCAGGGGTCGAGGGGGGCAAAAAAGGCTTCATCAGCGCAGCTCCGCTTTTCTAATCGCGGTATCGACGCCGCTCCCCTCGCCGCTGAGCATGAAAGAGACGTAGCGTCCCCGCGCGAGGGGCAGCGGCATCTCCTCCGCGCCGCCGGCGGCCATGACCGACTCCACTTCCCCGTCCACCAGAAAGGTGAAGGTCATTTCGCCTTCGGAATCGATGACGGCCGCCGAGGGGGCGGGCCGGAGCTTCCCGTCGCCCTTCTCGGGCCAGAGCGCCGACCATAAGACGCTCCCGGTTCCCGAGGCCACCTTGCGGAAGTAATCCGGCGAGCCCGGAAGTTTCGCGACCAGAGAGCGGGGATCGTCGAGGTACAAAAAACCCTCCGGCCGCGCCGGGAACTCCCGCCGGAACCATTCCTCCTCCTCCCAGTCGAAGGCGAGACAGGAGCCGTCCGCGTCAACGAGGTAGTATACACCCCTGGAAGCGCCCCCCACCGCCGAACCCCGATCCGAAAGCCCTTCGATAAAGGGGGTGTTTACGCCGGAGGTGACGTTCTCCCGGTTCGAGTTCCTTACGAGGTAGAGGCCGTCGTCGAAGAGAGCGAAGGTGCCGATGTCCGTCTGGACGATGGAGTCGCCGGAAACCGGCCCCTCGTTGATTCCCGTCTCCCGAAGCTCGAAGTAGGGGGCGGAGCCGGTGAGGTACTTCACCGCCGTGGGCGTGTAGACCTCCGCCACCTCGTCCCTGCTTATGATGGCGAGGACCTCGCCGCCCGCGTCCAGAGCCGCCCATTCCCGGAAATAGCGCGGCTGTTCCGCCTCCGAGTAACGTATCTTCGACCCCTGGGCCACGAAGAGACACCCCTTGTGGACCGCGAGGGTCTGGGCGGCTAAAAGAGGTCCGGCCAGGGTCTCGGGCAGATAGTTGTTGTCCAGGGGGCCGGGCCATGCTTTGAAGAGTTTTGTGAGGCCTACGTCCTCGTAAGGGAAATAATCCGAGTCGGAAAGCTCCGTTTCCGTGGAGGTCAGCCCCGTCTCGCGCCAGATTCCCGTCGAGCCTTCCATGCGGTTCAGCGCCCACCCGTCGACCCCGGCCGGAAAAGCGGTCCCGTTAGCCAGCGTGGGCGTGACGGCGGAGGGGGTTTCGTCGCGTTTCAACGAGCCCTGGTTGAACGGTCCGCCCGGCCAGGTCACGATGTCGTTTGTCGCCCAGAGCTGATTCGCGGTCTTTTCGCTGTCTTTTATGAGAATGCAAAAGAAGCGCTCCGTCATAGAGTAGTTGAGAAGGGCGATATCCCTGACTATCGCCGTGTCGGTTTTGGTCGAGTTCGTCAGGATGTCGCCCGCGACGGGGGGAAGCCAGAGTCCGGGAGCCATCCTGATGTAAATTGCCATATAGCCGGTGTTCTCGAAATTGAACACCGGGGAGAAACCCGAGCGGGCTCCGGCGACGGTTCCAACCCAGGTCTTCGCGTAGACCGCCCTTTCCCCCGCCGGAACGCTCCCGGTGACGTCAGCCTCGGGGCCGTAACCCGTAGCGGTAAAGCCAACCGAGGAGTGGCCTTCCGCGAGGGCGGGGGCGTCGCCGGGAGTGGGCAGGACAAGGTCCGCTTCCGCCGCGCTTTCGTGGTCGTAGATTCTCGGCGTTCCGCCCCCCTTCGGAGTGTGGACGTAAAAGCTCTTCGCAGCCTCGGAGCTGTAGACCTCCGCCACCCGGCTTTGCCCGAGCTTCCCGAGTTTCCACTCTTCGAGGGAGCCCGGCGCGGGGGTGTAAGCCTCGTCGGAGGGCCTCGGGCGAAGCACTCCGCCGCGAAGGGTGAGCTGGGTGAACTCCGGGAAGAGCCCCGGAGGCATAACCCGGGGGTCGAGCTCGGTGCAGTAGCCCTTCGCCATCAGAGCGCCTCCACCGGAGAAAAGAGCTTCTGAGAGGAGAGGAACTCCGCGGAGCCCTCGTTCTTCAGCCGCTCTTTCAGGTCTCTCCACCTTGCAAAGGCGAACGCGCCCCTCTCGGCCTCCTCCTCAACGCCGGAGAGGGTCAGGCAGCGAAAGAGGGCGTAGGCAGCCAGGCCGTCGGCGTAGCGCGAGGGAATGGAATCGCCCGATTCGGAGGGGCGGGGATAGAAACCGTACTCTATGCGGAGCACCCCCTTTGCCGTCGTCTCGTTGAGGCAAAACCCGTCTCCCGGAAGGAAATGCTCGACCGAACCGTCCCGGAGCGCCCCGGTGTAGCCGTCGCCGGAGATTTTGCCTCCCTCGGCCTCCTCGATGGCGGGAGCGCCCTCGAAGAGCAACGGTTCGCCGTCCTGGGCGGGAGCGGGGGCGAGAAGAATACCTCCCTTTCCCGGCACGTAGCACCGGGGGATTCCGGTTCTGGCGCGCCAGCTCGGGCCGAGGAGCCGGAGCGCCTCTTCCGCGGTCTTCGCGGGAAGCTCTCTTCCCTCGTGCTCCACCCGGAGGATAAGGGCGCACTCCGCGAAGGTCTCGTAGAGAGCTTTTCCCGCCGCCGTCACGTGAAGGTCTGTGCGGCGCAAGATTCCCTCTCTCGCCAACTCCCGCATCCCTTCGTTGAAAAAGCCGGTTATCTGATCCGTGGACCACCGCCTCTGTTTGGGGTCGGAAAGGTCGGTGAGGACCCTTCCCGCGAGGTCGGTGGCGAACAGCCCTTTTTCCAGCGTCATGCCTCTCTCCTTTATTCAGCGGATAGCCGCGCCGACGTTTACGGGATAGCCGTCGGCGATGACGACTCCGAACTCCTTTGCGGGGTAGTAGATTACCAGCCTCGCCCCGAAGCTCCCCGAGGGGAAGGCTATGCCGGTGAGGTCGATGTCTATTCTTCCCAGCGCTCCTCCCGTGACGAAATCGAAGGACCCGGGGCGCTCCAGGGAATCGACGGTGACCCCGGCGAGGTGGAAGACAACCCTCGTCACGCCGAGGGTTGTCAGGTTCAGCTCCTCTCCCGAGGAGTCCCGGACGACGAAGGATATTTCCGCGTTGTGTCCGACGTAGATTACTTCGCTCATTTGTGTTTCTCCGCATGGTAGCCGGGTTTCGTTTTTGCCCGCGCCGAGAGGCGGGTGTTAAGGGCGATTGCGCGCAGTTCCGGCAGGGCGCGGGCGGTCGCGAGGCTCCGCGAGTCGAGGCGCTCCGCCCAGGTTCCGTCCTTCTCGGGTTTTTGCTCCCTTCCCTGCCAGATCTCTATGGGAAAGACCCGGCCCGGGAAGGAGAGGTGAGGAAAGGTATCGAATGACATTTATGAATCCGAGTGATCGAAGGTGTGGGAGGCGGCGCTGTTTCCGTTGGCGTCGGTGGCCATGACCACCCTCGTCTTTATGCCCCCCGGAACCTTGAAGGACTTGTTCCCGGCTCTTCCTCCGCCGCTCCTCTCGCCGAGAAGGAAGGCGAAGACCAGCCGGAACGCCTGCTTCCACGTCCACCCCGACGCGCCGTTGGAGTCGAGGAGGTCGCTTTCCGGGTCGAAGACGGAGCGGGAGGAAACCGCCGCGTCGAGATTGTCGAGTCTGGCCGCCCGCGCCTGGGTGAGGCCCAGCGCGCTTACCTGCTCGGCGGGGGAAAGGCCCGGCGCGTACTCCGTTATCCGGCCGTCGGAGTTGGTCTCGAAGTAGCCGTAAGTAGCCACGGTGGAGAGACCGAAGTTGTCTAAAACATTCCCGTCCCTGTCCCAGCCCATGAACGTGGAGGCCGTGCCCGCACCTCTTCCGGGCAGCTTCACCTTATGCGTGAACGAGACTCCGGCCAACGAAGTCACAGTGATTGTAAGCACCCCTGCGTTCATGGTGGCTGCACCTGCGGTTTGCCTCAAGTAGAGCACCATGTCCTTGCCGCCGACAGGCCAAGCGGGATTTTGCACCCACCCGGAGCCTGTGAGTGTGCCGACAAGCACGTCATCCGCAGTGTCCACGCCTGGGTAAAACGCCGAGGGGTCAGCCGCCCAAACCTCGATGGAGGCTCCGACCCCGAGAATCTGGGAGTACGTGGCTGTCACAGTGGGCCACTCGGCAAACGAGGGGACGAGCATCGCGCCTCTGTGCGTGAGCATTGTTTGGAGGGCTATCTGCCGGATGGCTTCGGCGTATGTGAAGCCCGTCTCTATTTCTCCTGTGAGGTTCACTACGTTGGTTGCCGTGGTTGTTGTCGTGACGTTCGGCACAGTCGCGCCGGTGTGCGTGCCGCTCTTTAGGGTGACGTTGCCGCTTCCGTCGAGGGTGAGCTTTAGGTTGTTCGAGGTGATGTTGTCCGGCCCGGTCAGCTTTCTCGCCGCGCTCCCCCACACCTTGTCCGCCCCGGCCTGCGTTATGCCCACGTCGTTTGCTACACTCTTTATCGCCGCGTCCACCGTGAAGGTGAACTCCGCCGCCTGGGCCTTTCCCGTAGTCACCGTTCCCGCCAGCCGTATAGCATACTGCCCGGCGGCGAACCCCGTAGTGTCGATGATTCCCCCGAAGTGGCCCGTCTTTCCGTTCTGCTTTACGGGCGTGGTCAGGGCGCTCCACGTCCCGGAAGGGTCGCGTATCTGCGCCTCCGGGCTCGCGGGGTCCTCCAGCGTCCCGGCCTCGTTGTGAAAGTTCGCCGCGTAAAAGACGCTGTTACCGGCTGTGAAAAGTCCAAGGTAGATCATCTCAGTCCTCCGAATACGCCGCTGCTTTTGAACTCCTGCCCCTGCCACGCCCCTATGCGGGCCTTAATCCCGGTGAGGGGGAAGGCAATGTCCCGAAGGTTCGCGGCGCGAGCTTCGATGGTGTTTTGTATCGCCGGGTCCGAGGTCAGTCTCCCGGCGGAAAGGAAGGTGTCGGTCCCTACCGGGTTTGTGACGTTGAAAAAATCGTTGTGGAGGTCTATTACCCCGTCGGCAGAAAGCCCCGTCGCCATGTTCGCGAAGATGGAGGCGTAAGCTCCCGCCGCTCCGGTATTTGCAACGCCTGCGTTGTTATAAGGCCCGATAAGACTGTTTACGGCGATAAGAGGCATCCCGGCAGCAGCCGAAGCGCCGTCAAGAAATATGCAATTGCCAAAGGTCCCGCCGTTACCTGAAAGCCCCGCCGCGCCCGTGTTGCCGGAGGTATAACATCCCTCCGTATAAACCCAATTGCCTCTGACGATTCCTCCCCCGGCGTTGTCCGTCGCCTTGCAGTCGATGAGGATTATCGCGTTGGCGAGATTGAAACCCGCTCCCCCGTTCCCGCTTGCCGAGCACATGGTTACCGCGCTGTAGTTATAGGCTCCCGAGGTGCAGGAAAAGCCGTGAGAGGGAGCGTTGTCGAATTTGAGACCGTGAAAGAAGGTATAGGCCAGCGCCCCGTAGCTGAGGCCGACGCCGCTTGAAAGGCCGGAGAAGTCGAGCCGAATCATGTCGGCGGGGTTTGCGACGGCGTTGTCCGAACCGTCCACGGCGGCGAAGACGCAGGGGCTTGAGGAGGAAGGGGCGGTCGTGTCCACCGCGAGGGCGAGGGTGGAAGCCGGAGCGTAGGTTCCGGGCCGTATCTTCAAGAGCCTGTTGGCTTTCGCCTTCGCGACTCCCTCCGCGAGGGTCCACGGAGTACCCGAAGAGCCGTCGCCGCCGCCGGGAGCCGTAGCGGAGATGAATTTGATTTCGACGGCCATCAGCCAAGCACCTCCCCGGTGGGAACGGGCAACCCGGCCCACGCCTCGGGCGTCCTGGAAAGTACGAAACCCGCGAGATCGGCCCAGAGGCCGGAGCCGTTGCAAAACCCGGTGAGGACGGCATCGATGGCCGCCTCGAAGTAGGTTTTGTTACCCGCCTCCGTCGCCCATGCTATCCACGCCGCCTTCGTCGCTGTCCGGTCGGCGAGGGGGTTGGCGCCCAGGAAGGCGACCAGCCACTCGAAAGCCGCCAGCCCGTCCGCGCCGCTGGCTGCCTCGACGCGCGCCCTGAACTCAAGCGCGAAAGGGTCGGGTGCCTCCACGATATGGATGTGCGCGGCGTTTTCCGGGTAGACCGGCACGGTGAAGAAGACGTTCGCCCCCCAGTCAGCCGGGTTTTTCGACCCGTCGATGGTAATTCCGTGGTGGGCCGGGGTGGAGACGGTCAGCAAAAAACCGTTCGTCGTCACCTTCGCCACCCGGCAGGGGCCGAAAAGCTCGGCGTCGCCGGTGAGAGTGACGGTTTTGCCGTGCAGATTTTCATGAATCTGGCCCTGCATTTTACCCTCCGGGGGGAAGAGGGGGAGGCGCGTTGCCTCCCCCTGTTTCGGGTAAGAGAGTTAGCCGAGTTCGGCGCGGATGACGACGCCCGCGTACCTGTTCCTCTCGAAGATCTTGCCGCCGTAGACCATGAGGCCCCGCACGCCGGTGGCGAATTCGTTCGGGAGGCGCAGCGCCTCGGTGTCGGTGACCTGTTCGGCGAAGGTGATCGTCTCCTTGCTGCCGCAGAGGATCATGAAGGGGTCGGCCCCGGTGCCCGCCCCGGCGACGTTGTTGGAGCAGTAGAGCTTGAACCCGGCGAGCTTGCCCATCAGCCCCTGCTCCACGATCTTGTCGCCCCTGTCGGTGGCGTGGATGAGCTCCTCGGAGGTGAGGATGAGTTCCTCGACCTCCGGCGGAATCACCGCCCACATGTCACCCTCGATCCAGGTGTTGGACTTGCGAAAGGCCTTCTTCGCCGTCACGAGGGTCTTGTAGAAATTGGCGGCGGTGAGGGCTCCGAAGCCCACGTAGCCGAAGTTGGTCCAGACAACGGTGCCGTCGGTCACGGTAGCGCCGACGATGGAGGGGAAGACGGGAGCGCTGCCGCCCGAGGTGCCTGCGGTGGAGCACTTGTAGACGAAGCCGTTGGCGGTCGCGGGCTTTACGAGAGCGCCGAGGGAGTAAGCGGTGGTGTTGGCGCGGGCGGCGACGGCGGCAAGGGCGGTGACGACCTGGCCTATCTCGCCGGTGAAGGCCGGGCCGAGAAGCCACTCCTCGATCTCGTCCTTCATCGCTATCGCGGCGCGGCGGGTGTAGTTCTCGCGCACCTCCACCGAAGCCTGCGCCTTCTCCACGTCCTCCACCTTGAAGGCCCAGTACTTGCGCTGGTCGATGGCGAGGGTGTCGGTCAGATCCTCCACGTCCTGATAGCTGACGGGGGTTCCGGCGGTGTTGTCGTAATCGGCCACGGTGATGTTGCCGAGGTAGGGGACGTGGACGGTGTCGCCGAAGGACTTGATCTCGCCCTCGTAGTGGGTGTTGACGAGTTTGCGCATCACGAAGGAATCGTCCCAGTTCTTCAGGAGCTGCTTCGACCATATCTCCGGGATGAAGTTCTGAAGGGTCTTGGTGTAAGCCATTTGTCTAAATCTCTCCTTTTCCTGTTAGCCTATCTGACCCGAGGCCAGGGCGGCGTTGATGGAAGACTCGTTCTTCTTGAAATCCGCGACGGACATCTTCGCGATATCCTCCCTCGTGAAACGGGAGGAGGAGGGGACGGAAACGGAGCCGCCCTGCGGAGCGGCGGTCGCACGCAGGCGCTCCTCGCGCCCCGCCAGAGCTTTCTTCGCGGCCTCGTCGCGCCCCTTGCCCACGATCTCCTCCTTGTAAAGAGAGATTGCCCAGACGGCGTCCTCCGGGTTCACAGAATGGACGAGGCACGCCTGCACCACCGGCGGCTGGCCCATCGCCCACTCGATGAAGGATTCATCCTTGCGAAGGGAGAGGGCGTCGGGGTGGTGGCAGAGGAGGGAGTGGATAAAGGAGTGCTCCGCCGTGACCATCTGCATGAGAATGATCGAGTGGGTGAGGTCTTCGAGGAATTCCAGCAGGGGCGTAAGCTCCTCCGAGTCGCCGAAGAGCACTTTCAGGCGCAAAAGGTGCTCGCTGAGCGCCCCCGCGACGAAGTGGCAGCCGCACTCGGCGGCCTCCATCACCGACGCGGGACGGGGGGAAGGGGTTTTGGACGCGGATTTCGGCTTGTCTTTCGGCCTTTCCTGTAAGCGCCCTTTCGCAGTTTCATTCGCCGCTTGAGCGGCCTTTCTTTCATCCGGCACTTTTTTTCCTCCTCGGGCGGCTTTGGCGGGCCGCCCATTTCGCACTGAGCGGCCTGGGTAAGGGGACGCTCGCCGTCATTGGAGGAAAGTCTAGAAAGCCACCGGGGTCACGAGGTCTAAAAAGTGAAATTGATTTATTAGTGATGGCGGAGGGTTAGGATTTTTCGGGGTCAGAGGAGGGAAGGAGGATTTATTGCCTGGGGTCGGGTCGGCATTCCCGCGGAGGGAATCCAGTTATGTAGGATGGGCTTTGGCCCATCGGTCTATGGTTTTTCTCGGGTGCCGTTAGCTAGGTAGGATGGGCTTTAGCCCATCGGTCTACGTCTGTGGGGCTCTGCCCCACTCCCCTTGGTACTTCTTTTAGAAAGAAGTACCCAAGAAATCGGCCCGGGAGGTTCCGCTCGCTCTACGAGCGACCGGTCGCTACGGCGGGGGCGTGAGGGGGCACTCGTTCGCTGCGCTCACTAAGACCCCCCCGCCGCCCTTTCCGCCTCCGCTCCCTGCGTCACCTACGGGC